>CAURTM010000061.1:0-6970 GCA_963527735.1 uncultured Streptococcus sp. | reverse complement strand
CTGGATCTGGTTCTACATCAGCAAAGATTTGGTAAACAACCTTATTGCGACGAAGGTCAAGTTGTTCGATGATACGATCAAGGAAACCAAGCTCTACCATGGCATGGTCAGTAACGATCATGACACGTTCAACGTCACGACATTTTTGAAGGTATTGAATTGAATCACGTTCAAAGTATGTTTTTGAAGGAAGTTTCATCCATTGCATGTTATTTCTCCGTCTTCCGACTTTTTTGATATTCAAGAGGTTAATGGCACTAACGTTATCCCCAACTGAGTTGCGTCCGTAAGAACCACATCCAAGTGTCAATGATGGCAAGAAGGCATTGTAAACGTCCCCGATACCACCGAAAGTAGAAGGTGAGTTACAGATAACACGAATAGCTTTAACAGCTTTACCAAATTCTTTAGTCAATTCTTCGTCAGCTGTGTGGATAGCTGCTGAGTGTCCAAGACCGTTAAATTCAACCATTTGACGAGCCTTAGTAATACCATCTTCACGGCTTTCAGATTTCAAAACTGCGATAACTGGTGACAATTTTTCACGAGTCAATGGCTCATTTTCGCCAACTTCTTTACATTCTGCAGCAAGAATGTTTGTTCCTTCTGGAACTGTAAATCCTGCTTGTTCTGCAATCCAAGTTGCTGGTTTACCAACGATGTCAGCGTTCAATTTTGCACCAGCACAGTTTTTGCTGTTTGCTTTCACGCCGAAGCAGAACTCTTCAAGAAGTGCTTTTTCTTTTTTGTTTACAAAGTAAGTGTGGTAAGATTTGAACTCTGCTACAAATTCATCGTAAATTTCTTTATCAATGATAACCGCTTGTTCAGATGCACAGACCATACCGTTATCAAATGATTTAGACATTACGATATCGTGTGCAGCTTGGCGAATGTTAGCTGATTTTTCAACATAAGCTGGAACATTTCCGGCACCTACCCCAAGAGCTGGTTTACCACATGAGTATGCGGCTTTAACCATGGCATTACCACCTGTTGCAAGGATTGTTGCAATACCTTCGTGGTTCATAAGAGCACTAGTTGCTTCCATAGATGGTTCAGTAATCCATTGCACACAGTTTTCAGGAGCACCAGCTGCGATAGCTGCATCGCGGACGATACGTGCTGCATGAGCTGATGATTCTTGAGCTGATGGGTGGAAGGCAAAGACGATTGGATTACGTGTCTTCAATGAAATCAATGATTTGAAGATTGCTGTTGATGTTGGGTTTGTTGTTGGAGTGATACCACAAACAACACCAACTGGTTCAGCAATAAGAGTCAAACCTGTTACATCGTCTTCTTCGATAACGCCAACTGTCTTAGTGTGGCGCATGTTGTTTACTACGTGTTCACAAGCAAACAAGTTCTTAGTTGCTTTATCTTCAAATACACCACGTCCTGTTTCTTCAAAGGCATGTAAAGCCAATTCCCCGTGGGCATCCAAAGCTGCTACTGACGCTTTAGCTACGATGTAGTCAACCTGCTCTTGGTCCAACTTACGCATTTCTTCAAGAGCAACTAGAGCTTTTTGCACCAATCCATCGACATGCTTTTCAGCAGCGAGTTTCTTTTCCTCTGGTGTCACAGTTTTTTTATCAGCCATATTTTCCTCCATAGCTTTCAAGGATTGATATCCTTTGTTAATTTTTTCACAAGTTTATTATAACGCATTATTTCAACTTTGTAAACAGTTTCATAAACATTTCACAAAGAATTTTTAGTTCCTTGTGAAATTTTTCTCATTTTCTTTGCTTATCAGGTTTTATCTTTGAAGTTTGTGAAATTTATTTCAAATATTTTTTATTTCACAAGCTTTCTTGGAAGAGAGACTTGGAAAGAAAGGGATTTACAGGTAAGCGCTTACCTAAACATTCTAACAATACCTCCTTTGATAAGGAGGCTTTATTTTTGTTGAAAAACGCCTTGTTTAAAAGTCCCTTCATAAACGACTTCTTGTTCTGTTGTTAGTTTTCCTTTTCCTTCAGCCTGACCATTTACAAAATCACCTTCGTAGGTCCAGCCTTCTTTAGATTGAAAGGTACCTTTTCCGTTGAAGGCTCCATTGTTGAAACCACCTGTATATTGGTCTCCATTTTGGAAGGTAATGGTACCTTGTCCATTCATTTTACCACGCACAAGACTGCCGTCGTAAACAATCGTTCCATTATCAAGCTTTAGAACACCTTTTCCGGGAATATTTAGAAAAAAGACGAGTACAGCACAAAAAACAATGGTAACTACTGCTAAAAGCTCTAAACGTGGACGAGTCAGATAGACACGATACTTTTCGTAAAAATTCTTAAGATTTTCCATCTTCACTCCCCTTTTCTAAACGTTCTAACCAAGCTTGACAACCCTCTTGAACACGCTGATAGGTTTCCTCAAAATCTCCTGTATACCAAGGATCTGGAACACTTTCAGATGCAAATGAGTAAATCTTATCTTGAAAACCTGCTGGACACATCTGACGTAAGTCAGAAACATTTGAAGCATCCATTCCGATAATATAATCAAAGGCTTCAAAATCTTCCTTACTAATCTGAAGCGATGTTTTGCCTTTGTCATAAGGAATATCATACTCTTGCAAAATTCCCTGAGTGCCCTTATGAATCGGATTACCATGTTCCCAAGAGGAAGTCGCTCGACTTTGGATTTCATAATTATCTGTCATTGATTTCATCACAAACTCAGCCATAGGACTACGGCAAATATTCCCCAGACAGACAAAGACTAGTTTTTTCATCCCATTTCCTTTCTTTTATAGAAAAACGGGAGTTCGTGATCCCGTCTTATTTTTCAATTGCGCCTTCGAGTGAAGCTGTTTCTTTCAGCGGTAATACGGTCTTGATAGCAGCTAGTTCAAAAGTCAAGTAAACTCCATCTACATCAAGAACAATTGTTTTCTTTTCTGTATCTACTTCATCGACTGTTCCATAAAGTCCACCGATTGTGATCACTTCATAGCCTTTTTGTAGTTTATTTAAGCTTTCCATACGTTTTTGTGCTTGTTTCTTTTGAGAGCGTTGCGTAAAGAACATCAAGCCCATCATAAGGGCTAGCATGATTAAAAATGTATAATTTGGATTCATTGTCTTCTCCTTTGTCTTTTACATAGGACTACTATATCAAATTTCAGCTACTTTTACAAGATTGTACCTTGCTTTTCTAGTAAGAAAAAACCAGAGCTCGCGCCCTGATTTTTAGAATTATTTCAAGTTTTGAACAACTTTTACAAGATTTTCTACAGTAAAGCCATATTCTGCCAATACTTTTGGTGCTGGAGCAGATGCTCCGAAGATATCAATACCAAGAACGGCACCATCAAGACCAACATATTTGTACCAGTTTTGAGTTGCACCCATTTCGACTGCAACACGACGGCGGACTGCATTTGGAAGAATTTCTTCCTTGTAAGCTGCATCTTGTTTATCAAAGACATCTGTAGATGGCATGCTGACTACGCGGACTTTTGCGCCTTGACTAGCCAATTCTTTGGCAGCTGAGACAGCAAGATTAACCTCTGAACCTGTCGCAATCAAGATGGTATCAAAATCTGCTGCATTTTCATAGACAACATAGGCACCTTTTGCAACCTTGTCGAAGTCTGTTCCCTCTTCAACAGTCAAGTTTTGACGTGTCAAGACAAGGGCAGTTGGTGTTTTCTCACTTGTCACTGCAAGGTACCAAGCTGCTTGCGTTTCACGCGCATCTGCTGGACGGAAAACATTCAGATTTGGCATGGCACGAAGACCTGCCAAGTGCTCAACTGGTTCGTGAGTCGGACCGTCTTCCCCAACTGCGATTGAATCGTGGGTAAAGACATAAGTCACAGGAAGTCCTTGTAAGGCTGACAAGCGAACAGCTGCCTTCACATAGTCAGAGAAGACGAAGAAAGTTCCACCGTATACACGAAGTCCACCATGAAGGGCCATCCCGTTCAAGATCGTTCCCATTGCAAATTCACGAACACCAAACTGAATGTTACGGTTCAAGCGATTGGCATCGTCTTGAAGTCCGTCAGTCTTGATATAAGTCATGTTTGAGTGAGCTAGGTCAGCTGATCCACCTAGGAAGGTTGGTAACTTAGCTGCCACAACGTTCAAAGCATCCTGACTCGAGTTACGAGTTGCTTGAGAGAAGCCATTTTCTAAAGCTGGGAAGTCTGCTGGAGTCACTTCAACTGGATCACGTCCATCAATAATGGCTTCTACTTCTGCAGCCAATTCTGGATGAGCTTCTTTATAATCAGCAACTAGCTTTGTCCAAGTTTGATAAGCTGATGCACCACGGTCTGCAACATGTTCTTTGAAATCAGCATAAACTTGTTCTGGGATTTCAAATGGTTCATAGTCCCAACCAAGGGCTTGACGAGTTGCTGCAGTTTCATCTGCTCCAAGAGGAGCACCGTGTACAGCATTAGTTCCTTGTTTGTTTGGAGAACCATATCCAATAACAGTCTTCACTTCAATCAAAGATGGTTTGCCTGAAGCTTTAGCTGTTTCGATAGCAGCATGGATTGCTTCTAAATCTGTTCCATCTTCAACCAAGGCAGTATGCCAACCATAGGCATTGTAACGGTCACGAACACTTTCTGTAAAGGAATCCTTTGTCTCACCATCCAAGTTGATGTCATTTGAATCATAAAGAACAACCAACTTATCTAGTTTTTGCAAGCCTGCATATGAAGCTGCCTCACTTGAGACACCTTCCATCAAGTCTCCGTCTCCACAGATAACGTAAGTATAGTGGTCAAAGATATTGTAGCCTTCACGGTTATATTTGGCTGCCAAGAAACGTTCTGCCTGGGCAAAACCAGTGGCAGTTGAAATCCCTTGACCTAGAGGACCTGTCGTAGCATCAATCCCTGCTGTATGGCCAAATTCTGGGTGACCTGGTGTTTTTGAACCCCATTGACGGAAGCTCTTGATCTCATCCATACTAACATCTTCAAAACCAGAAAGGTGAAGAAGGGCATAAAGGAGCATTGAACCATGGCCTGCTGAAAGAATAAAGCGGTCGCGGTTAATCCAGTTTGGTTGAGCTGGATTGATACGAAGTTGTTTTGTAAAGAGGCTGTAAGCCATCGGAGCCGCTCCCATAACAACACCTGGGTGACCTGAGTTGGCTTTGTTGATAGCGTCAATACCTAGGAAACGAATTGCATTAACAGATAGATTTGACATAGAATTTCCTTTCTATTTGAGGTGATTATTGAACCACACATTCTATTTTACTATTATATGAAAAAATACATAGAATAGCAATTAAACAATTCGACGCTAGATAAGTCATCTATTTTCTACCCTCTAGTCGCCTGATAGTAGGGAAGTAAGCGCTCATAAGCTTCTTCTAATTTTTCTAAAATCACTTCTAATGATTGATTTTCTATAAAAGAAACATCTGCCTTAACTAAAACTTTGCTAACTTCCTGACTTCTCAACTTCTCGCGTAAAGTACAACGATTTTCTTCGTTCGCCTCCCACCGTTGACTTTGACCATCAGAGTAGACTAGATAATAAACACCTTCAACAGTTGGAATTTCTAAAACTTTAGCCTGCTTGCCTAGAGTTTGCTCATCTTTCTTGCGCTCGATAAAACTAACTTCTAGTGAGACTCCAAAATCATAAGAACTTCCGTACAAACGTAAGGCCATCATAGGTTCTGTCACTTGTCCGTCTCTCTGTAGATAAATCCAAAAATGTGGTCGCAAACGTTGCGCTTGATTCATCCACTGACTAGTTTGTTGGAGTTGCCATTCTGGATGGCTTGCTTGAAAGGCTTTGGCCAGTTCTGTAAAAGCCTTTCGTGCCTCTTGACCTTTGTGGCGGAATGCCAGCATTTTTTCTCGCTCTTCTCCTGCTTTATCAGGATTACGGTACTGCAAACCAGCAAATTCTAGATAATTTCTTATTTCATTTAACATCCATTTAATCTCCTTTAGCTAGCAAAAAATCAGGATAAACCTGATTTTGCTTTGCTTATTCTGCATCTACGACAACATAGCGATTTGGCTCGTCACCCTCAGAGTAACTCGTCACGCCATCCATGCGTGAAATAATGCGATGGATAATCTTGCGTTCGCTATTTGACATTGGATCTGTTTGTCGGCTGCGACCTTCTTCTAAAACACGAGTCGCCAATTTTTGCGCATAGGTCTGCAAGACTTCTGCACGGTGTTCAACATAATCATTGACATTGATTGTAATGTAGAAGGTTCTTGAATAGCGGTTATAAAGATAATTTTGAGCCAATAGTTGCAAGGCTTTCAAGACTTTGCCATGGTAACCGATAATACGACCTGGCTCATTGGTATCGATTTGTAGATTGATACTACGACGGTTATAATCATTTGAAATCGTCGCCTCAACATCCATATCATCAATAATCGTTTGAACATAAGTCGTTACTTCCGTTGCTACTTGCTCAATATCATAGCTAGGTTCAACTGTTAAGCCTAAATCTCCTAATTCTTGATGCTCATCTTCTTCTAGCTCCTCGACACCTGAAGGTTCTTCTACTTGTTCATGCATCGCAGCTTCTTTAATTTGCATTTCATTTAAGATTTTAATATGACCTGTTTCTTCTAAAATAGTGTTCGCCTGTTTTTCATTTTTGAGGATTTCAGCCTTGACTTCATCAGAAACCCCTTGGCCTTCTTCTTCAATCTTTTTAATTGCTTCTACAACATGCCCCAAATCAACGGTCGCTTCACTGACTGTTTTAACTGGTTCATTTTGTTCATTAATTTCTTTAGGAACTCCCTTTACCGCCTGTTGATTTGCTTTAATGACAGTTGTTTCACTAATAGCTTCAATGTCAACCTGGGCTGGTTTTTTACCAAATAAACCAAGAAATCCATTTTTTTCACGAGAAATGACTTTAATATGAGCCTTCATTCTTGGAATATCTAACTCTTTCAATCCTTTCTGGATTGCTTCTTCAACAGTTGAACCTGTAAATACTACCA
>CAURTM010000060.1:0-7042 GCA_963527735.1 uncultured Streptococcus sp. | reverse complement strand
GCCTCTTTTGATACACTTAAACTATGAATACAAATCTCAAACCCAAACTTCAGCGCTTCGCTGCTGCGACTGCCTTTGTCTGTCCTATCTGCCAAGAAAATCTGACTCTGGTAGAGACTAGTCTCAAATGCAACAACCGTCATTCTTTTGATTTGGCGAAATTTGGCTATGTCAATCTAGCCCCTCAAATCAAGCAATCTGCTAACTACGACAAGGAAAATTTTCAAAACCGTCAACAAATCCTAGAAGCCGGCTTTTATCAGGCTATTTTAGATTCTGTATCTGACTTGTTAGCAAATTCAGAAACTAGCACCACAGTCTTAGATATCGGTTGTGGTGAAGGATTCTATTCTCGCAAACTCCAAGAAAGTCATCCTGATAAAACCTTCTATGCCTTTGATATTTCCAAAGATTCTGTCCAAATCGCTGCCAAGAGTGAACCCAACTGGGCAGTCAATTGGTTCGTTGGCGACCTAGCTCGTCTCCCTATAAAAGACGCCAGCATGGACATTCTGCTTGATATCTTTTCGCCTGCCAACTATGGAGAATTTCGTCGCGTTTTATCCAAAGACGGTATCTTGATAAAGGTTATTCCAACTAAAAATCACCTCAAGGAAATCCGTCAGAAGGTACAAGACCAGCTGACAAACAAGGACTATTCCAACCAAGATATCAAAAATCATTTCCAAGAACACTTTACCATCCTATCAAGTCAAACTGCCTCTCTGACTAAGACTATCACAGCAGATCAGCTCCAATCCCTACTCAGCATGACGCCCCTACTCTTTCACATCGACCAGACTAAGATTGACTGGAGCCAACTGACAGAGATTACTATTGAGGCGGAGATACTTGTTGGGAAAGTACTGTAAATAAATTTTTGAGATACTACAAAGCCCGTACCTTCAAGGTACGGGTGTAATTTTATTTTGCTAATGTATTATTTGTTAGGGAAAAGAAAGATTTCTGATATAATATTATATATTTATTTGGATATAATAAACCACTGATGTCTCAACCATGATTTAGTTAGACATCGCCCGTTTAAATTCGTGTATACAAGTCTCGTTTAATTTTTGTAGCTCATTTTCAGCTTTTATGTTATCTAAAATACGTGATTTTCTTGAATTAAAGAAATCAATATCTAAAAAATCTTTAGCGAAAGAATTTTCTTCATTTAAGGACAACTGTCCTTTTTGAAAAACAATACGATTACTATTTTTACTCATCTTTCGAGCCTCCTTCAATAACATTTAAATAGATTCTAACTTTACTAATACGTGAATATATATTATCTAACCCATTCACAATTAGTTCACTTAAACATTCTTCAACTTCAGTGGGAACATTTTTATAGTCAATAGTCACCACTTTTTCTCCTTGAATTGGAAAAGCACTTATTGATTTATAGCGACTATCTAATAGGTATTTTTCCCAATCAGGATCTGATTCTAAATGTTTTGATAATTGCTTTGTTCCTTTTCTAAATGCTCTTCCAGCAATAGAATTATTAATATCTAATTCCCTATTACTTGAACGCAAAAAAGTGGCACTTCTTGCAATGATATTCAATTTATCTTCGCTTTCTTCTTTATTTAATCCCCAAACAGATATTCGACATTTATTTTCAGAATTAAATTCGCTAGTCAACACATCAATGTATCTTTGGACAGCATCACTAAATACATCGTAGACCTCACTGACACGTTGTTTTTTTACCTCTTGACTGTCATCATCCCAAACTTCAGTAATTCGATCAATTTGATTTTCTAAAGTCGGTATAATTTCTTCTAAAAGTTCAAAATTGGTTTTTAACAAGGTGCTAAAATATCTTATTTGTCTATTTTCTTCCGAAAGTTGTTTATTTTGCTTAGATAAATCAAATACTCTCGACTCCTTATCAACAGCATTTGCATATTTCAAAATCGTATAAATTATAGATCCAAATGCTAGACCTACTCCAAGAACCGTGAGTATAGATATCGCCCATTTGGCCCACTCGGGCAGAATTTCAAAAATTTTAGAAATTAAATCACTCATGATTACTCCTAGCATATGAAAATTTATGTTGTATTAATACTTCTGTTGATTATTATTATATTCTACCGTAAGTTCCAGATTTTTTCAAGAAAAAATCTGGAACTTATTTGTACTACCGGTCTATTGATGTGCGATCAAATGAGTTACGATCATCCAATCATCTTTTTATATAATCTTATTGATGTTTTCCGTATTTAGATTTGAAAAGTAATTTACATACAAACTATATAATTTAAAATTAATCACTAAAATTAACTGACGGAGTTCCTCGTAGTAAAAACGCACCTTTTCAAGATGCGTTTTGTTTTATAATCTGATGCAAAGATTCTTAGTTCAAGTGCCAGATATCTTCGTTGTACTGAGCGATTGTACGGTCAGATGAGAAGAATCCTGCTTTAGAAATGTTAACGATAACTTTATCCAACCATGCGTCACGGTCTTCGTAATCAGCCAACATTTGTTCTTTAACCTTGATGTAGTCTTCCAAGTCAAGAAGAGTCATGAACCAGTCTTTGTTGATCAATTCATTGTAAAGACGTTCCAAGCGCTCTTTGTTTCCAGCTGCAAGAACTGCATCGCTAACGATGAAGTCAACCAATGGTTTGATAGCTTCACGAGCGTAGAATTCGCTTGATTTGTAAGCTGCTTTTGCGTAAAGGTCGATAACAGTTTCTGAATCTTCACCAAAGATGTAGATGTTTTCGTCGCCAACCAACTCAGCGATTTCCACGTTAGCACCGTCCATAGTACCAAGAGTCAAAGCTCCGTTCAACATGAATTTCATGTTACCAGTACCTGAAGCTTCTTTAGAAGCAAGTGAGATTTGTTCTGAGATATCACATGCTGGGATAAGGAAGCTTGCTGCAGTAACGTTGTAGTTTTCAACCATAACTACTTGCAAGTGTGGAGCTACTGCTGGATCGTTAGCAATAACTTCTGACATGCAAAGGATCAAGTGGATGATGTCTTGAGCGATTGTGTAGGCTGGAGCTGCTTTACCACCAAAGAAGATTGTGATTGGGCGAGCAGGGATGTTCCCAGCTTTGATGTCAAGGTATTTGTGGATCACGTACAAAGCGTTCATTTGTTGGCGTTTGTACTCGTGAAGACGTTTGATTTGGATGTCAAAGATAGAGTTTGGATTGATTTCCACACCTTGGTGTTCTTTCAAGTGACGAGCCAATTTACGTTTGTTGTGAGCCTTGATGCTTTCCAATTTTTCTTTGACAGCTGCTTTGTCTTCATAAGACAAGAGTTTTTCAAGCTCATCTGCTTCATGGTGCCAACCATCTCCAATAATCTCATCCAAGTAGTGAGACAAGCTTGGGTTAGCATGCATGAGCCAACGACGGAAAGTGATACCGTTTGTTTTGTTGTTGAATTTTTCTGGGTAAAGGTCGTAGAAGGCTTTCAACTCAGAGTTCTTCAAGATTTCAGTGTGAAGTGCTGCTACCCCGTTAACGCTGTATCCGTAGTGGATATCCATGTGAGCCATGTGAACACGTCCGCTCTCATCGATAATTTGAACAGCTGGATCTTTGTATTCTGCTTTCACGCGACGGTCCAATTCTTCGATGATTGGTACCAAGTGAGGAACCACTTCTTGCAAGAATTCAAGAGGCCATTTTTCAAGAGCTTCAGCAAGGATTGTGTGGTTAGTGTAGGCAGTCATGCTACGAACGATTGAGATTGCTTCATCAAGCTCGATACCACGCGCAGTCAAGAGACGGATCAATTCAGGAATAACCATTGATGGGTGAGTATCGTTGATTTGTACAACTGCGTAGTCAGCAAGGTCATGCAAGTTGCTTCCTTTTTCGATTGCTTCTTCGATGATCAATTGCGCACCGTTTGAAACCATGAAGTATTGTTGGAAGATACGGAGCAATTCACCTTGTTTGTCGCTATCATCTGGGTAAAGGAAGAGAGTCAAGTTGCGAGCGATATCTGTCTTGTCAAAGTTGATACCATCTTTAATAATAGAAGAATCAACTGAATCCAAGTCAAACAAACGCAAGCGGTTCTTCGTTTCTGTCTTGTAACCAGGTACATCGATATCGTAAAGAGTTGATGTCAATGTGAAGTGAGCAAATGGTACTTGGTAGCTACGGCTTGAGCGAACCAACCAGTTTTGCTCTGTCAACCATGCATTTGGAATTGTTTCTTGTTGGTTGTTTTTAAGAACTTGTTGGAAAAGACCAAAGTGGTAGTTAAGACCAACACCGTCACCATTCAAACCAAGAGTCGCAATTGAGTCGATAAAGCAGGCAGCCAAACGTCCCAAACCACCATTACCAAGAGATGGTTCCAATTCAACTTCTTCAACTTCGATCAAGTCTTTACCTGCAGCAGCAAGTTCTTTTTTGACATCGTCGTAAAGACCAAGGTTAATCAAGTTGTTTGACAAGAGTTTACCAATCAAGAACTCAGCTGAGATGTAGTAAACTTTTTTCTTACCAGTGTTGACTGGTTTTTGGCTACTTGCAAGCTTGCTGTAGTTAAGAAGAGCAAGGTAAAGCTCTTCATTGCTACATTCTGCAATGGTTTTATTGTAACGATTTTGTACAAATTCTTGTAGTGATAACATGTTTAAGGTGTCTCCTGATATTGTATTATTTCTTTAATTCTACCAAATTTTCGTTGATTCGGCGATAGATTGTCGTCAAGTCAAGCAAAGTTTCTTCAACAGCTGGTGTCAATTGATCTTCAGTCATACGCCAAGACCAGTTTCCACCAAGGGTAGATGGGAAGTTCATACGAGCTGCCTCATCCAATTCTAGCAAATCTTGCATAGTTGCAATTGCCATGAAGCTAACTGATGAAAAGACTGTACGAAGCATAGCATGTGGCACTGTTTCGTATTCTTTACGGTTAGTGTAGCGCGCCATGTATTCACGAGTCGCATCATCGATCTCGTTACGGTACCAACCAAGGACCGTGTTGTTATCGTGTGTTCCTGTGTACATAACTGAGTTAGCAGGTGCCAAGTGTGGGCTATCGATACTTTCGTCTTCTGGGTTGAAGGCAAATTGAAGAATCTTCATTCCTGGGAAGCCAGTACGTTCACGCAATTCGATAACTTCGTCTGTCATGAAACCAAGATCTTCAGCAATGATGTTTAGCTCACCAAGTTCTTCCTTAACAGCTGCAAAAAGCTTGTAGCCAGGACCTTTGACCCACTCACCAGGTGCTGCTGTATCGGAACCAGCAGGGATTTCCCAGTAAGATTCGAAACCACGGAAGTGGTCGATACGAACGATATCGTAGATTTTGAAGCTTTCACGCAAGCGTTCAATCCACCATTTGTAGCCATCTTTGTCCATTGCTTCCCAGTCATAGATTGGGTTACCCCAAAGCTGACCAGTTGCAGAAAACTCATCTGGTGGGCATCCTGCGATGCAAGTCGCCTTACCGTTGACATCTGTCTTGAAGAGATGTGGATTTGCCCACATATCGCTTGAATCTTCCGCTACGTAGATTGGCATGTCCCCAACGATTTCGATGTGGTTGTCGTTAGCATAAGCTTTCAATTTCAACCATTGTTGGAAGAAGAAGTATTGAGTCACACGGTGGTAAACCAACTTGTCTGCCAATTGCTCACGGTAGCTTTCAAGTGCTGAAGCTTTACGAGCACGAGCATCTGCATCTGGCCATTCAGTCCAAGCAAGATTTTCAAAATGCTCTTTGATAGCCATATACTCAGCAAAGAGCTCAAGCCATGATTGGTTGTCTTGAGCAAATTTCTCAAAATCTTTAACATCTCCTACTTCCAAGAAACGTTTCACCGCTTTTTCTAAAAGAGGACGACGTGCATAGTAGATTTTAGCATAGTCAACTTCAGACGCATCGCTACCAAAGTCAACTCCTTCAAGGTCACTTGCTTCCAACAAACCTTGCTCCACCAAGATATCCAAATCGATAAAATGAGTATTTCCTGCAAAGGCTGAGAAAGACTGGTAAGGAGAATCTCCGTAACTAGTTGTTCCTAATGGAAGGATTTGCCAGTAACGTTGTTTTGTGCGAACCAAGAAATCAACGAAGTCGTAAGCACTTTTACCAAATGATCCGATTCCGTATGCTCCTGGAAGAGAAGAAATGTGCATCAACACACCACTTTGACGTTTTTTCATAATAAGCACCTCATGTGTTTATAGTTGTTATTTCATTTTTACGGACGCAAACGTTTGCGTTAAGATAAGTATATCTCATTTTTTTGATAAATGCAAGCGGTTTTAAAAAACTTTTTTGATTATTTTTTTAAAAGTTTTTCTTCATACTTGTATATATATTCTTTATAAAAAAATAAAACCTTATAGAAAACTTCTCTTATTCCATCTCGAAACACATTGAGCCTATTTCCCATATCTAGATCAAGCAATCGTTTTCTCTCTATTTGAATTATTCATAAGAGGAAAAACATTTTATAATCTTTCTTCTATTATATGCCGTTTAAGCGTTTACTTTTCTGTCAAATTTTTAAAAATTTTTACAAAAAACACTTGCAACCGCTTTCTGATTGTGCTATACTAGTCCCATAAAGGAAAACGTTTGCGTTTCCTCATTATAAAATTTGTTATTCTTTAGGAGGAATACACTATGTCATCTAAATTCATGAAGAGCGCTGCTGTGCTTGGAACTGTTACACTTGCTAGCTTGCTTTTGGTAGCTTGCGGAAGCAAACCTGCTGAAAAAGCTGCTGATGCTGGTTCATCTGAAGCAAAAGAAATCACTCTTTACGTTGAAGATCAATACAAAGCTTTCGCTGAAACAGTTGCTAAAGCTTACGAAAAAGAGTCAGGAACAAAAGTTAACATCAAATCTGGTGACCAACTTGGTGGTCTTGACAAACTTTCTCTTGACAACCAATCAGGTCAAGCTGCTGACGTTATGATGGCACCATACGACCGTGTAGGTAGCCTTGGTACTGACGGACAACTTTCAGAAGTTAAATTGAGCGACGGTGCTAAAACAGATGATAAAACTAAATCTCTTGTAACAGCTG
>CAURTM010000059.1:0-7144 GCA_963527735.1 uncultured Streptococcus sp. | reverse complement strand
CTACCTTTTGGTGGTGGGGCAATTGGTTTTGTTGGTTACGATATGATTTCGCTTTATGAAGAAATTGGTCAAATTCCTGAAGATACAATTGGAACGCCAGACATGCATTTCTTTGTCTATGAGAGTTACATGGTCTTTGACCACAAGAAGGAAAAAATCCATGTCATCGAGGATGCTCTTTATAGCGAGCGCAGTCAAGAAGACTTGGAAGAAGCCTTGAACCAAGTACTTGCGGAATTACGCATTCCTGCACCAAATGAATTTGAAGACTTGGATTTATCACCACTGGACTTCAAACCCCATATCGCTCCTCAGAAGTTTGAGGAAATGGTGGAAACAGCTCGTGACTTGATTCGTAATGGAGATATGTTCCAATGCGTGCTCAGTCAGCGCTTCTCAGCAGAAGTTACTGGAAATCCATTTGACTTCTACAGAAATCTCCGCGTGACCAATCCATCTAATTACCTCTATTTCTATGACTTTGGGGATTATCAAATCATTGGTGCCAGTCCAGAAAGTTTGGTTTCTGTCAAAAATGGCATCGTGACAACCAATCCGATTGCAGGGACACGACCAAGAGGAGCTACGGATGAAGAAGACAAGGCTTTGGCGACAGACCTGCTTTCGGATGAGAAGGAAACAGCAGAGCATCGGATGTTAGTAGACTTGGGACGTAATGATATTGGTCGCATCTCTGAAACGGCCAGTGTCCAAGTCACCAAGTATATGGAAGTGGAGCTCTTCCGCTATGTCATGCATTTGACCAGTGTGGTCAAGGGGCGTTTGCTTCCAGAACTCACTGCTATGGATGCCTTGAAATCAACACTTCCAGCTGGAACCGTTTCTGGAGCACCAAAGATTCGGGCGATGAGACGCATCTATGAACTGGAAACGGAAAAACGGGGCGTATACGCAGGAGCAATCGGCTACTTGTCTGCGACGGGTGATATGGATTTGGCCATTGCCATCCGAACTATGATTCTCAAAAATCAAACAGCCTATGTGCAGGCTGGGGCAGGGATTGTCTACGACTCTATCGCCCAAAACGAATACCAAGAAACCATTAACAAAGCTAAATCTATGACTAGAATTGGAGAACTAAGACCATGATTTTATTGATTGACAACTATGATTCTTTTACCTATAACTTGGCCCAATACATTGGGAATTTTGCAGAAGTACAGGTCTTGAGAAATGATGATCCCAAGCTGTATGAAGAAGCTGAAAAAGCAGATGGTCTGGTCTTTTCTCCTGGTCCTGGTTGGCCAGTTGATGCTGGAAAGATGGAAGACATGATTCGTGATTTTGCTGGCAAGAAGCCGATTCTTGGGATTTGTTTGGGCCACCAAGCCATTGCAGAAGTCTTTGGTGGTAAGTTAGGTTTGGCTCCAAAAGTCATGCATGGGAAACAGAGCAATATCAGCTTTGAAGCGCCATCTGTTTTGTATCAAGGTATCGAGGATGGCCGTGCAGTCATGCGTTATCACAGTATTTTGATTGAAGAAATGCCAGAAGACTTTGAAGTGACAGCTCGTTCGACTGATGACCAAGCCATTATGGGAATTCAACACAAAAGCCTGCCGATTTATGGCTTCCAGTACCATCCAGAGAGTATCGGAACGCCAGATGGCTTGTCTTCTATTCGGAATTTTATCGAGAAGGTTGTAAAGTGAGGAAACTAGGATGAAAGAGATTATTGAAAAACTAGCAAAATTTGAAAATTTATCAGGTGTGGAAATGACGGATGTCATTGAGCGTATCGTAACTGGGCGTGTAACGGAAGCGCAGATTGCTTCTCTCCTCTTAGCTCTTAAGATGAAGGGGGAAACACCTGAAGAACGCACAGCCATTGCCCAAGTCATGAGAGGGCATGCCCAACATATTCCAACTGAGATTCATGATGCCATGGACAACTGTGGTACAGGTGGGGACAAGTCTTTCAGCTTTAACATCTCCACAACTGCAGCCTTTGTCTTGGCTGGTGGTGGTGTTCACATGGCAAAACACGGTAACCGCTCGATTTCTTCTAAATCTGGTTCTGCAGATGTCCTCGAAGCCTTGGGTATCAACCTAGACCTCAAACCAGCTGAACTAGGTAAGGTTTTTGATAAAACTGGCATCGTCTTTCTCTTTGCTAAAAATATGCACCCAGCTATGAAATACATCATGCCAGCTCGTTTGGAATTGGGAATTCCAACGATTATGAACTTGACTGGTCCCCTGATTCACCCAATGGCTTTGGAAACACAGCTTCTTGGAATTAGTCGTCCAGAACTTCTAGAAAGTACAGCTCAGGTTTTGAAAAATATGGGTCGCAAACGTGCCATCGTGGTTGCTGGACCAGAAGGACTGGATGAAGCTGGTTTGAATGGAACAACCAAGATTGCTCTTCTTGAAAATGGCGAAATCACCTTGTCAAGCTTTACTCCAGAGGATTTAGGGATGGAGCGCTACGCTATCGAAGATATTCGTGGAGGCAATGCTCAGGAAAATGCAGAAATTTTGCTCAGCGTTCTTAAAAATGAACCAAGTCCATTCTTGGAAACGACAGTTTTAAATGCTGGTCTTGGTTTCTATGCTAATGGTAAGGTAGATAGTATCAAGGAAGGAGTTGCCTTGGCCCGTCAAGTGATTGCTAGTGGCAAGGCCCTTGAAAAACTCAGACTGTTACAGGAGTACCAAAAATGAGTCAGGAATTTTTAGCACGAATCTTGGAGCAAAAGGCGCGTGAGGTTGAGCAGATGGAGCTGGAGGAAATCCAGCCCCTGCGCCAGACCTATCGCTTGGCTGACTATCTAAAACAACACCAAGACCGTTTACAGGTAATCGCTGAAGTTAAGAAGGCTAGCCCTAGTCTGGGAGATATCAATCTCGATGTGGATATTGTGCAACAGGCCCAGACTTATGAAGAAAACGGAGCAGTGATGATTTCTGTTCTGACAGATGAAGTTTTCTTTAAAGGACATTTGGATTATCTACGGGAGATTTCCAGACAGGTAAACATTCCAACGCTCAACAAGGACTTTATCATCGATGAAAAGCAAATCATCCGCGCTCGCAATGCAGGTGCGACAGTCATCTTGCTCATTGTGGCAGCCTTGTCAGAAGAACGTCTTAAGGAACTGTATGACTACGCGACGGAACTTGGTCTGGAAGTCTTGGTGGAGACCCACAATCTAGCTGAACTAGAGGTAGCTCACAGACTTGGTGCGGAGATTATTGGTGTTAATAACCGCAATTTGACTACCTTTGAAGTTGACTTGCAGACCAGTGTAGATTTGGCTAAACATTTCAAAGATGATTGCTTGTACATTTCTGAATCTGCTATTTTCACAGGGCAGGATGCGGAACGAGTAGCACCATACTTTAATGGAATTTTAGTTGGGACAGCTCTTATGCAGGCAGAGGATGTGGCTCAAAGAATCAAGGAGTTGCAGATTGACAAAGGTTAAGATTTGTGGATTATCGACCAAAGAAGCGGTGGAGACAGCTGTTTCAGCAGGGGCGGACTACATCGGTTTTGTCTTTGCAGCTAGTAAAAGACAGGTGACCTTGGATCAGGCTGCTGAGCTGGCAAAGCTTATTCCTACAGATGTCAAAAAGGTTGGTGTATTTGTTTCACCAAGTCGGGCTCAACTGCTAGAAGTCATTGACAAAGTTGGCTTGGACTTGGTTCAAGTTCACGGTCAGGTGGCAGATGATTTGTTTGAGAATTTGCCTTGTGCCAGTATTCAGGCTGTGCAGGTGGATGGAGAGGGTCATGTACCCAATTCTCAGGCAGACTATCTACTCTTTGATGCCCCTGTGGCTGGGAGTGGCCAGACCTTTGACTGGGCTCAACTGGATACGACTGGACTAACTCAGCCTTTCTTTATCGCAGGTGGCCTTAATGAAGACAATGTAGTAAAAGCAATTCAACACTTTACTCCCTATGCAGTAGATGTATCGAGCGGAGTGGAGACAGATGGACAAAAAGATCATGAAAAGATTAGAAGATTTATAGAGAGGGTAAAGAATGGCATATCAAGAACCAAATAAAGATGGATTTTACGGAAAATTCGGCGGACGTTTTGTCCCAGAAACATTGATGACAGCAGTTTTGGAGTTGGAGAAGGCCTACCGTGAAAGTCAGGCAGACCCAAGTTTCCAAGAGGAATTAAATCAACTCTTGCGCCAGTATGTAGGACGTGAAACTCCTCTTTACTACGCAAAAAACTTGACCCAGCATATTGGCGGAGCCAAGATTTATCTTAAACGTGAAGACCTCAACCATACAGGGGCCCACAAGATTAACAATGCCTTGGGACAAGTTCTTCTGGCTAAACGCATGGGCAAAAAGAAAATTATCGCTGAAACAGGTGCTGGTCAGCACGGTGTGGCAACTGCAACAGCTGCAGCCCTCTTTAACATGGAATGTACTATCTACATGGGTGAGGAAGATGTCAAACGCCAAGCCCTCAATGTGTTCCGTATGGAGCTTTTGGGAGCCAAGGTTGAGGCAGTGACAGATGGTTCGCGCGTGCTCAAGGATGCGGTCAATGCAGCCCTTCGTTCATGGGTAGCTAATATCGATGATACCCACTATATTCTTGGTTCTGCCTTGGGGCCTCATCCATTTCCAGAAATCGTCCGTGACTTCCAAAGTGTCATCGGTAGGGAAGCCAAACAACAGTACCGTGACTTGACAGGTCAAGATTTACCAGATGCTCTAGTAGCCTGTGTTGGTGGTGGGTCGAATGCTATCGGGCTCTTCCATCCCTTTGTAGAAGATGAGTCAGTAGCCATGTATGGGGCTGAAGCAGCTGGACTTGGTGTGGATACGGAGCACCATGCAGCTACCTTGACCAAGGGTCGTCCTGGTGTCCTTCACGGTTCCCTCATGGATGTGCTCCAAGATGCCCATGGTCAAATTCTTGAAGCCTTCTCTATCTCAGCAGGTTTGGACTATCCTGGTATCGGTCCAGAACATTCTCACTACCACGATATCAAACGTGCCAGCTATGTTCCTGTGACAGACGAAGAAGCCTTGGAAGGATTCCAACTCTTGTCTCGTGTGGAAGGGATTATCCCAGCCTTGGAATCTAGCCATGCTATCGCCTTTGCGGTGAAATTGGCCAAAGAACTCGGTCCAGACAAGTCTATGATTGTCTGTCTATCAGGTCGTGGGGACAAGGATGTGGTTCAAGTCAAAGACCGCTTGGAAGCAGATGCAGCAAAGAAGGGAGAAGCTCATGCCTAAGACACTAACAGAAAAATTGAACGCAATCAAAGCGACTGGAAAAGGAATTTTTGTTCCCTATATCATGGCTGGAGACCACGAAAAAGGTTTGGACGGTCTTGCTGAAACAATTTACTTTTTAGAAGATTTGGGTGTCTCTGCAATTGAAGTGGGTATTCCCTTTTCAGATCCTGTTGCAGATGGACCTGTTATCGAAGAAGCTGGTTTGCGCAGTCTAGCCTACGGGACCTCTACCCAGGCTTTGGTTGAAACCTTGAAAACCATTGAAACAGAGGTTCCACTGGTCATCATGACCTACTTCAACCCCCTCTTTCAGTACGGTGTGGAGAACTTTGTCAAAGATTTGGCTGATACAGCGGTTAAGGGATTGATTATCCCAGACCTTCCTCATGAGCATGCCAACTTTGTGGAGCCATTTTTGGCAGATACAGACATTGCTTTGATTCCCCTAGTTAGTTTGACAACAGGGCTTGAGCGTCAGAAAGAGTTGATTGAAGGGGCAGAAGGATTTGTCTATGCGGTTGCCATCAATGGGGTGACAGGGAAATCTGGCAATTACCGCGCAGACTTGGACAAGCACTTGGCACAATTGCATCAAGTGGCCGATATCCCAGTCTTGACAGGTTTTGGTGTATCTAGTCAAGCCGATGTAGAACGCTTCAATGCGGTGTCAGATGGTGTTATCGTTGGTTCGAAAATTGTAAAAGCTCTCCATGAAGGAGAGCCAATTGAGGACTTTATCAGACAAGCAGTAGCTTACCAAAAATAATCACACAAGCAGCGAGTAAAAGGAAAGGCACAAAAGGAAGTCTTTCCTTTTGCTTTTGCAGGAGAAAGGCTATAATTCCTGTTGCAGAAGCAAACTGAATCAAGATCAGTAACTCCGTTACGCTAAAGACGAGAGCGCAAGAAGCTAAAAAGAGGAAATCCCCTGCACCCATGCGGATATCGATAAAATGAGCCAAAATTCCAAGGACAAGGAAGAAAATCATGACCAAATTCCAGCCAGAGCAGACCATTAGGATTAGGTGGAAAGTCATCCAAACTAGTAAGGGATATTCCTGATGGCGAAAATCGTAGATGCCTAAGGTGAAACCAGCAGTTATGAGGACGACTTGGCCCAAGGAAAGTAATTCCCAAGACCAAGTCAGAAAGAGGAGTCCTAAACCTAGTTCAAAGAGGGCATACCAGACAGGATAGCGAGCTTTGCAGTAGCGACAGCGAAAGCGATTGAGCACCTGCGAGAGAATCGGAATCAAATCTAAGGGACGCAAGCGAGTCTGACAGGAATCGCAGTGACTAGCTGGTTGGATAATGGATTGCTCTGGAAAACGGTCAATGACCAAACCAAGAAAGGAAGCGAGAATGCTCCCTACAAGAAAAAAATAAAAATCAATCATACTTATCTATTCGTAAAAAATAGGAGAAGTAGTATAATGGAGAAACATAAACAAGATAGTGAGGTCAAGATGACAATTCGTTTTGAAGAAAAGGTGAGCACAGAAAACGCTCAGCTCGTATGCCAATGGTCCAACTCCCTTGGCAAATCCTTTCAAGAACAATGGATGGGAACAATGATTCCTTTTCCCTTGACAATTCAAGTTTTGCAAGATTTGGAAGGAATCTTTTCAATCTTTGAAGGACAAGAGTTTGTGGGGCTTATCCAGAAAATTAGGCAAGAAGACAGTAATCTTCATATTGGAAGATTTTTTATCAACCCCCAGAAACAGGGACAAGGCTTAGGTAGCCAGGCTTTCAGGAAATTTGTTAGTTTGGCCTTTAAAAATGGAGACATAGGTAGTATTTCTTTAAATGTCCTCGAAGCAAATCAAGCAGCCCAGCACCTTTATCAAAAAGAAGGATTTGAAATCGTTCAAATGGTTGAAACACCTATACGAAAATACA
>CAURTM010000058.1:0-7197 GCA_963527735.1 uncultured Streptococcus sp. | reverse complement strand
TAAAAATGTAATATCTAACTATAAACACATGAGGTGCTTATTATGAAAAAACGTCAAAGTGGTGTGTTGATGCACATTTCTTCTCTTCCAGGAGCATACGGAATCGGATCATTTGGTAAAAGTGCTTACGACTTCGTTGATTTCTTGGTTCGCACAAAACAACGTTACTGGCAAATCCTTCCATTAGGAACAACTAGTTACGGAGATTCTCCTTACCAGTCTTTCTCAGCCTTTGCAGGAAATACTCATTTTATCGATTTGGATATCTTGGTGGAGCAAGGTTTGTTGGAAGCAAGTGACCTTGAAGGAGTTGACTTTGGTAGCGATGCGTCTGAAGTTGACTATGCTAAAATCTACTATGCACGTCGTCCTCTTTTAGAAAAAGCGGTGAAACGTTTCTTGGAAGTAGGAGATGTTAAAGATTTTGAGAAATTTGCTCAAGACAACCAATCATGGCTTGAGCTCTTTGCTGAGTATATGGCTATCAAAGAGCATTTTGAAAATCTTGCTTGGACTGAATGGCCAGATGCAGATGCTCGTGCTCGTAAAGCTTCAGCACTTGAAAGCTACCGTGAGCAATTGGCAGACAAGTTGGTTTACCACCGTGTGACTCAATACTTCTTCTTCCAACAATGGTTGAAATTGAAAGCTTATGCTAACGACAACCACATCGAAATCGTTGGGGACATGCCAATCTACGTAGCGGAAGATTCAAGCGATATGTGGGCAAATCCACATCTCTTCAAGACAGATGTCAACGGTAAGGCGACTTGCATCGCAGGATGCCCACCAGATGAGTTTTCTGCAACTGGTCAGCTTTGGGGTAACCCAATCTATGACTGGGAAGCAATGGACAAAGACGGCTACAAATGGTGGATTGAACGCTTGCGTGAAAGCTTCAAAATCTACGATATCGTTCGTATCGACCACTTCCGTGGTTTCGAATCTTACTGGGAAATCCCTGCTGGTTCCGATACAGCAGCACCTGGTGAGTGGGTCAAAGGGCCTGGCTACAAGCTTTTTGCAGCCGTTAAGGAAGAACTTGGTGAGCTAAACATCATCGCAGAAGACCTTGGTTTCATGACAGATGAAGTTATCGAATTGCGTGAACGTACTGGCTTCCCAGGAATGAAGATTCTTCAATTTGCCTTCAACCCAGAAGACGAAAGTATCGATAGCCCACACTTGGCACCTGCTAACTCAGTTATGTACACAGGAACACACGATAACAACACGGTCCTTGGTTGGTACCGTAACGAGATCGATGATGCGACTCGTGAATACATGGCGCGCTACACTAACCGTAAAGAATACGAAACAGTGCCACATGCTATGCTTCGTACAGTCTTTTCATCAGTTAGCTTCATGGCAATTGCAACTATGCAAGATTTGCTAGAATTGGATGAGGCAGCTCGTATGAACTTCCCATCTACCCTTGGTGGAAACTGGTCTTGGCGTATGACTGAAGATCAATTGACACCAGCTGTTGAAGAAACTTTGCTTGACTTGACGACAATCTATCGCCGAATCAACGAAAATTTGGTAGAATTAAAGAAATAATACAATATCAGGAGACACCTTAAACATGTTATCACTACAAGAATTTGTACAAAATCGTTACAATAAAACCATTGCAGAATGTAGCAATGAAGAGCTTTACCTTGCTCTTCTTAACTACAGCAAGCTTGCAAGTAGCCAAAAACCAGTCAACACTGGTAAGAAAAAAGTTTACTACATCTCAGCTGAGTTCTTGATTGGTAAACTCTTGTCAAACAACTTGATTAACCTTGGTCTTTACGACGATGTCAAAAAAGAACTTGCTGCTGCAGGTAAAGACTTGATCGAAGTTGAAGAAGTTGAATTGGAACCATCTCTTGGTAATGGTGGTTTGGGACGTTTGGCTGCCTGCTTTATCGACTCAATTGCGACTCTTGGTTTGAATGGTGACGGTGTTGGTCTTAACTACCACTTTGGTCTTTTCCAACAAGTTCTTAAAAACAACCAACAAGAAACAATTCCAAATGCATGGTTGACAGAGCAAAACTGGTTGGTTCGCTCAAGCCGTAGCTACCAAGTACCATTTGCTCACTTTACATTGACATCAACTCTTTACGATATCGATGTACCTGGTTACAAGACAGAAACGAAGAACCGCTTGCGTTTGTTTGACTTGGATTCAGTTGATTCTTCTATTATTAAAGATGGTATCAACTTTGACAAGACAGATATCGCTCGCAACTTGACTCTCTTCCTTTACCCAGATGATAGCGACAAACAAGGTGAATTGCTCCGTATCTTCCAACAATACTTCATGGTTTCAAACGGTGCGCAATTGATCATCGAAGAAGCAATCGAAAAAGGAAGCAACTTGCATGACCTTGCTGACTACGCAGTTGTACAAATCAACGATACTCACCCATCAATGGTTATTCCTGAATTGATCCGTCTCTTGACTGCGCGTGGTATCGAGCTTGATGAAGCAATCTCAATCGTTCGTAGCATGACTGCCTACACTAACCACACAATCCTTGCTGAAGCTCTTGAAAAATGGCCTCTTGAATTCTTGCAAGAAGTGGTTCCTCACTTGGTACCAATCATCGAAGAATTGGACCGTCGCGTGAAAGCAGAATACAAAGATCCAGCTGTTCAAATTATCGATGAGAGCGGACGTGTTCACATGGCTCACATGGATATCCACTACGGATACAGCGTTAACGGGGTAGCAGCACTTCACACTGAAATCTTGAAGAACTCTGAGTTGAAAGCCTTCTACGACCTTTACCCAGAAAAATTCAACAACAAAACAAACGGTATCACTTTCCGTCGTTGGCTCATGCATGCTAACCCAAGCTTGTCTCACTACTTGGATGAGATTATTGGAGATGGTTGGCACCATGAAGCAGATGAGCTTGAAAAACTCTTGTCTTATGAAGACAAAGCAGCTGTCAAAGAAAAATTGGAAAGCATCAAGGCTCACAACAAACGTAAATTGGCTCGTCACTTGAAAGAACACCAAGGTGTGGAAATCAATCCAAACTCTATCTTTGATATCCAAATCAAACGTCTTCACGAGTACAAACGTCAACAAATGAACGCTTTGTACGTAATCCACAAATACCTTGACATCAAAGCTGGCAACATCCCTGCTCGCCCAATCACAATCTTCTTTGGTGGGAAAGCAGCTCCAGCCTACACAATCGCTCAAGACATCATCCACTTGATCCTTTGCATGTCAGAAGTTATTGCTAACGATCCAGCAGTAGCTCCACACTTGCAAGTAGTTATGGTTGAAAACTACAACGTTACTGCAGCAAGCTTCCTTATCCCAGCATGTGATATCTCAGAACAAATCTCACTTGCTTCTAAAGAAGCTTCAGGTACTGGTAACATGAAATTCATGTTGAACGGAGCTTTGACTCTTGGTACTATGGACGGTGCTAACGTGGAAATCGCTGAGTTGGTTGGCGACGAAAACATCTACATCTTTGGTGAAGATTCAGAAACTGTTATCGACCTTTACGCAAAAGCAGCTTACAAATCAAGCGAATTCTACGCTCGTGAAGCTATCAAACCATTGGTTGACTTCATCGTTAGCGATGCAGTTCTTGCAGCTGGAAACAAAGAGCGCTTGGAACGTCTTTACAATGAATTGATCAACAAAGACTGGTTCATGACTCTTCTTGACTTGGAAGACTACATCAAGGTTAAAGAACAAATGTTGGCTGACTACGAAGACCGTGACGCATGGTTGGATAAAGTTATCGTTAACATTTCTAAAGCAGGATTCTTCTCATCTGACCGTACAATCGCTCAGTATAACGAAGATATCTGGCACTTGAACTAATACTCTTCGAAAATCAAATTCAAACCACGTCAGCGTTGCCTTGCCGTACTCAAGTACAGCCTGCGGCTAGCTTCCTAGTTTGCTCTTTGATTTTCATTGAGTATAAGATACAAATTCATACTAATACATTTTGTAAAAAAGCGAGTTTCGATTGAAATTCGCTTTTTTTGATTACTTTTGTAGAAATAGATCTTTGATACTACATCGAAAGGATTATCTATATAGAATTGTGGCTTAAAACTATTCCTTATCATTATTTTTTCTGAAAATTGTAAGAAAGTGTGTTAAAATGAGAATGTATACAAGTAGTTGTTGGAATATCAAATTAGAATTTGAAGAGGCTTATTATGAGTAATTTAGAAATAGGGAAACGGATTCGTACCTTACGGACTGAAAAAGGACTGAGTAGGGAAGCCTTTTGTGGAGATGAAAAAGAACTTACTGTTCGTCAGTTGGGCCGAATTGAAACTGGAAATAACTTGCCCAGTTTAGCGAAACTGGACTATATAGCAGAAGTGTTAGGGGTTCCGATATCTCAGTTAATTGATGAGGGATTGTTAATTGTTCCTAAAGAGTATTTAAAACTAAAAACGAAATTGATTCGTCAATCTATTCATGGAGATGAAGAAAAAATTCGTCAACGTGAGGCTATCTTTGAAGACATTCAGGAACGTTTTTATGACCAACTTCCTGAAGATGAGCAAGTAGCAGTTGAAGTCCTACAAGCCATTGATGATGTGTATGTTTCTGAAAACGCTGAATTTGGGGAAGGTTTAATTGAAGAGTATTTTGAGCAAACAATGCTGCGAACAGAATATTCGACAAATGATCTACTACTATTGTACTTGTATTTCTTATCTTTAGCGGTTAAAGCAGAACGAGATGAAGTAACTTTAAACAAAGTTTGTCTAAATATTGTATCTCAAACAAATTATGATGATACAAACTATATTCACTTGCTTCAAAGGGTACTAATAGGTTTAGTACTTTATCAGCTTGACATCGCTTATCATGAATTTATACCTGAAATATTGAGTATGTTAAGAGAAATTATGATTGACATCGGAGATACTAGTTTAAAACCAACTGTAGACTTCATTGAAGCAAAATATTACTTATACGGAGAAAAAGATAAAGAAAAAGCCCTGCAATACTATGAAAAAGCTATCAATGGGGCAGAATTTTTGAATGACATGAATTTTAAAAATCGAGTGATAGAAGAAAAAAATAAGGATTTTCCATAATTTCAATTTAAAAACAGGACATAAATGTCAGTAGACATAAATGTCCTGTTTTTTTACTCTTATAAGGGCTATACTGTTATTGTAAATAAGTTAAGAAGAGCGCAGTGCTAGAAACATTACTATTTAAAAGGGATGTAGATTAGCAGGCGGGAGGAAAATATGGTAAAAACAATTGACTATTATATGGATGAAAAATTTGTCAAGAAGGACTATCTGATTATCAAAAATAGTCTCGATAGCAGACGCCTATGTAAAGTAACACTTGATGAGAAGTTGCTAAAATTAGTTCTCTTGCTTCCAAATGAAATGAGAGAAATCAAAATGGACTCTAACTTAAAGCCTAGAATTAGAGTTGTTGACATAACCGATGGGAGTGAGTGAAGTTTCTAAAATAGAAATTAAAATTAGAAAGAGGTAATAAAATGATTAAGGTAGAAAGAGTTACAAAGCGATTTGGAGATAATATTGCTTTAAATCAAATTAGTTTTTCAATAAACGAAGGAGAAATTTTTGGATTCCTAGGTCCATCTGGTTCAGGGAAAACAACAATGATCAATATTCTGACAGGACAGCTACAGGCTAACAGCGGAAAGACAGAATTATTAGGAAAAGATTCTCAAAAATTACTTCCGTCAGATTTTGAAGAGTTAGGCTTAGTAGGTGACACAAGTGGTTATTACGAAAAATTAAGTTTGTACAATAACTTGTTGCTATTTGCAAGACTATACGGAGTTTCAAAATCTCGAATTGAAGAAATTCTAAAACAAGTTGGTCTGTATGATAGTAAAGATACTCCAGCTGAGAAACTTTCTACAGGAATGCGTCAACGAATGCTTTTAGCTCGTGCTTTAATCAATTGTCCTAAAGTTCTATTTTTAGATGAACCTACAAGTGGGTTGGATCCCACCACCTCAAAGAAGATTCACAAATTACTACAGGAGTTAAAGGAAAGAGGAACAACCATTTTCTTAACTACTCATGATATGAATGAGGCGACTTTATTATGTGATAACCTAGCTCTTTTGAATAAGGGTGATCTTATTGAACAAGGAAGCCCAAGCGAAATTATCCAAAAATACAACACGGAAAAAAAGGTTGCAGTAACTTATAGTGATTCTACTAAAAAGGTAGTGCGCTTTGAAGATTTGCAGCAAGAAGATTATAAAAAAATGATGACGATTCACTCATGTGAACCAACTTTAGAAGATATTTTTATTAAATTGACAGGAGAAAAATTAGATGTTTAAGAGAATTTTAGCCCTTATCTGGTTGAGGACACAAGTATTATTAACAAACAAAAACACTTTGGTACAGGTAGTATTCCCATTCTTTATGGTTCTACTCTTCCAAAATTTTATGAATACAGATGGCACTCAAGGGAAAACACTATTGTTTAGTTCTTTAACAATGGCATTCTCATTTTCTTCTGGGTCAATGATTTCAAACTCTATTGCAGAGGAAAAAGAAAAAAGAATTTTTAAAACACTCATTTTAAGCGGAGTTCGCCGTGGAGAATATCTTGTTTCCGTGTTGTTTTATCCTGTAATCTTTGCCTTGGCTTCAGTTATTTCCTTCCCTATTATGGTTGAAGTGGATTTCGCAAAAGATTATCCTGTATACCTTGTAGTAGCTTCTCTGGTAGCATTATGTACAATCCTCTTAAATTTAGTGATTGGAGCTATTTCAGAGACACAAACTCAGGCTCAGGTTTATGGTTTGATTCCAATGCTTGGTCTCTCATTCTTGCCGATGTTTTCTCAAGTTAGCTCAGAGATCAAGAAATTTATGGATACAACCTTCTTAGGAGTTTATGTAGATTTCTTTAATAAACCAGATTTCAAGTTGAATTTTGACAGTTTGGGAATCACTTTTGCTTGGGTTGTAGCATTACTTGCCCTTAGTTATTGGGGGTTGAAAAATAAAAAAAGAGTACAGTTTGGAAAACTAACAATTAATCAACTTCAAAGACTAACTTTTTTTAAAGATTAGTGTTAGTAAGCTTTGTAAGAAACCTAGTTTAAAACAATAAACCAGCGCTTAAAATGCTGGTTTTTACTGTCTTTCAGCCTCATGTTTCTTTGGAGTTGCTTACCTCATATTGCTTGTATT
>CAURTM010000057.1:0-7233 GCA_963527735.1 uncultured Streptococcus sp. | reverse complement strand
ATGTCTCGTTTCTTTTGTAATGACCTACCTATGCTTGCGCATCTCTACGCCTTTTCCGACGTTTCCTTAATTAATTATAAATCAAAGTACAGATTTTGTCAAATAATTTTATAAATTAAAATATAATGTTCGGATTTTTCTTGCGTAAATAGAAAAAAGAGGGGAAATTGTTTTCTCCCCACTTCTTCTACATTCTAATAATACTCCCCCTGACGGTAGTCCCATGAGTTAAAGGTGTCTGACAGGTACATCATGATTTTATCAATGTCAAGCCCTTTACGGATTACAACTGGTGCTGGTGATGTTGAACGAGCTCCTCCTTGTTCTGGGATGAGTTTGCCGTCTTTATCAACCATAGAGACCATCACACCTTGCTCATAGCGAGTTTCAATCGTTTTGTCAGGCTGGATAGAAGCAACGTAGTCATCTGCCTCAATGACAAGGTCCACTGCCCCTTCGATACGTTCTCCAATACCTTCTACTTTACCACGGTTTCCTTTTCCAGATGGGTTAGCTGATGAGGCATAAACCATCTTGCCTTCTTCCCAAAGTTTGGCAGCCAATTGT
This sequence comes from uncultured Streptococcus sp., assembly GCA_963527735.1. Lineage (GTDB taxonomy): Bacteria > Bacillota > Bacilli > Lactobacillales > Streptococcaceae > Streptococcus. The sequence goes on along the minus strand of CAURTM010000057.1, from coordinate 6,666 downwards.
TCACCAGCTTTACCAAATTTGATAACAAAACAGCTCGTTCCACGCACGTCAGTCATCAGCTCTTCACGACCATCACCGTATGCTTTGAGTTTTTCAAAAGCTTCTGGTTTCCAAGGAAGGATACAACCAAGAAGAATATCTTCATCCCAATGTTTTTGGTAGAAGGCTTCAATTTCTGGGTTAAGTTGTGCTAAAGCACGAAGCTCATCCATGCTACCGCAGAGAACAACACCTGGTTTGTTACGGTTACGCTCTTTAGCTGCGAACTTACGCTCAAGTCCTGCCTTATCGCTAGTCATGATGATATAACCAACTTTTGTAGGGCAAACAATACAACCGCCCTCACCTTTTAAAATTTCATAGCCTTCTTGTGAAAGTGTTCCGTTCCATTGAATGTGTTTTGTCATAGTTCTATTTCCTTTTCTATTTTTCTTCTAATCCTGCCAGTAGGCTGGTCGTTGTTTTTCATAAGCAGCAATCAAATCTTCATACTGCAAGGTAATACCGATATCATCCAAACCATTTAAGAGCTTGTGTTTCCACTCGCTATCGATTTCAAAAGTGAATTCTCCAACTGGTGAGATGATTTTTTGTTGTTCCAAGTCCACAGTTACCTGGTCACTTGGTTGTAGCTGGGCCAGTTTCTCTCTAACCTCTCTAGGCTGTACAATAGGCAACATGCCATTATTGAGTTCATTATTGTAATGAATATCACCGAAAGAGCCTGCAATCACGACCTTAAAACCGTAGTCTGCTAGAGCCCAAGCTGCGTGTTCCCTTGAAGACCCTGCCCCAAAGTTATTCCCTGAGATGAGGATACTAGCTTTCCTATATTCAGGTCTATTAAAGACAAAGTCTGGGTCTTCAGTATACTTGTCATCCAGATAACGCCAAGCATACATGAGGTACTTACCAAAGCCTTTTTTATCAATTAACTTGAGAAACTGCTTGGGTAGGATTTGGTCAGTGTCGATGTTATCATTCATGAGAGGAACGGTCGTTCCCGTATAAACTGTAAATTTCTCCATATCCTCTCCTTACTGGGCTTCTGGCATTTGCCGAACATCTACGAAACGCCCTGCAATAGCTGCTGCAGCTGCCATGGCTGGACTGCAGAGGTGGGTCTTAGCACCAAATCCCTGTCTGTCTTCAAAGTTGCGGTTGCTGGTTGAGGCACAGTGGACACCATCTGGAACCTTGTCAGGATTCATCCCTAGACACATAGAGCAACCTGGGTCTCTCCACTCAAAACCAGCATCTAGAAAGACCTTGTCCAAGCCCAACTTCTCAGCAGCTCGTTTGACAGGACGAGAACCTGGGACTACGATAGCCGTTAAGTTGGGAGCAATCTTCTTCCCTTTAACAAATCGCGCAGCCAGTTGCAAGTCGCTGAGACGAGCATTGGTACATGAACCGATAAAGATATAACCTAGTTCAATATCCGCTGGCTTTTGACCTGGTTCCAAATCCATGTAATTGTAGGCTCGTTCATCATTCATATCCTTAATTTCTGGGAAACTACTGTCAAAGTCAACCCCCATAGCAGGATTGGTTCCCCAGGTCACCATAGGAGCTAAGTCTGAGACATCCATCTGGATAACCTTATCGTAAACGACATTCTCATCACTGACAAGGGTCTTCCAATCTGCCACAGCCTCTTCAAAGTCCTCTGGAACACATTCTCGTCCCTTGAGATAATCATAGGTGGTTTGATCCGGATTCATGATTCCCATCTTAGATCCAAACTCGATGGACATATTGCAGATGGTCATTCGCTCTTCCATGCTCAGTGCATCAATCGCTTGCCCACGATATTCCACCACATATCCAACACCACAGGCAACGCCGTACTTGGCAATCAAGGCTAAAATGAAGTCCTTGGAATAGACTCCCTTTTGAGGAACACCAGTGAATTCAACCAACATTTTCTTGGGTTTGACCTGCCAGAGGGTCTGTGTCGCAAAGACATGCTCAACCTCACTGGTCCCAATTCCAAAGGCGATCGCTCCGAAAGCTCCGTGGGTTGCCGTATGGCTGTCTCCACAGACGATGAACTTCCCTGGTTGGGTCCGTCCTGTCTCTGGACCCACCATGTGCACAATCCCCTGCTTTTCAGAACCGTGGGCCGCATGTTCAATTCCAAACTCCTCAACATTTTCAGCTAGCTTATCAATTTGAGCCTTAGAAATTACATCTCGAATATCATAGATATTGACCGTCGGGACATTGTGGTCAAAAGTTCCAAATGTTAAGTCTGGTCGTCTCAATCTACGACCTGCGTCTCGTAATCCTTGAAAAGCCTGAGGACTGGTCACTTCATGAATATAATGCTGATCCACATACATGAGTTGGGGTTGCCCTTCTTCTCCTGTGATGACATGACGGTCCCATAATTTATCAAAAATCGATTTTCCTGCCATCCATTACCTCCAAATAAAATATAAGGCTACTAGCGTAGTCACCATCCCGAGAAACCAAACTGTTTTAAAATACCATTTTCGAGTCTTATGGTGAAAAGTGATTCCTGCTAACCAGGCACCAAAACCACCACAAGTAAAGGCTAAAATAAGTAAGATTTTCTCAGGGATGCGCCAAGCTCTTCTCCTTGCCTTGGATTTGTCAAAACCATAAATCAAGAAAACCATGACATTCCAAATCAAAAGGACTAGAGTAATTTTTTCGTCTAACTTCATAACCTTGCAATAATAGCTTCCGTCATTTCCTTAGTCGAAGCCTGTCCTCCTAGATCTCTTGTTAAAACACCAGCTGCCAAACTTGCCTCAACAGCACGTTCAATGCGCTCCGCATCCTCATGACGTCCAAAACTATCTCTCAACATCATGGCCACTGATAAAATCATGGAAATAGGATTTGCAATTCCTTGACCTGCAATATCAGGAGCTGAACCGTGAATGGGCTCATAAAGACTTGGACCCTTTTCAGAATGACTGGCTGATGGCATAACCCCAAGTGTGCCAGATAGAACGCTTGATTCATCCGATAGAATATCTCCAAAAAGATTTTCTGTCACGATGACATCAAACTTAGCAGGATTGGTAATCATGAGCATGGCAGCTGAGTCTACCAACTGGTGTTCCAAGGTCACATCTGGGAAATCCTGCGCAACCTCCTCAGCCACTCTACGCCAGAGTTTTGATGTCGCCAACACATTTTGCTTATCGATACTAGTAACGATTTTTCTGCTATTTCTTGCAATTTCAAAGGCTTTGCGAATAATCCGCTCCACTTCCTCATAGCTATAGTCGTTAATATCACGCGCTTTGTGCTCTTCAAGGATATGATCTCCAAAGTAAATCCCGCCTGTCAACTCACGCACCACGACAAAGTCTACACCAGCAATTCGTTCTGGTTTGAGTGGTGACAAATGCTTGAGACTGTCAAAGATTTTTACAGGGCGAATATTAGCGTAAAGATTGAGTTCCTTACGGAGAGCTAGCAAGCCTTGTTCAGGCCGAACCGCTGCTCCATCATACTGAGGACTACCGATAGCCGCTAGAAGAATAGCATCTGATTCACGACATACCTTGAGGGTTTCATCAGGTAAGGGATGCCCTGCAGCATCGATACCTGCACCTCCAAAAGGTCGTCTATCAATCTCATAGTCAAAACCTGTTTTTTCAGCTAGGGCTTCCAGAACCTCTAAACCAGCCTCCATGATTTCTGGGCCAATTCCGTCCCCTGCTAGAGCTACTATTTTCTTTGTCATAGCATTCTCCTTTACACACTAGGCATATCGCGATAGGAAACGCTACGTCCCATCTCACCAGTATTCTCTTTTTGAATAAAGGTATTAGCATTGATATAGGCAATAGCAGATGCTTTCAGTACATCGAAATCAAGACCTGCTGCGTTAAAGATTGTTTCAGTATCTCTATTTTCAACAGTGACCAAAACCCGAGCTTGAGCATCGATTCCATCTGTCACAGCATCAATGGTGTAGGATACCAAGCGGACAGATTGGTTAAAGAACTTATCGATAGCGTTAAAGATCGCTTCAACGGAACCTTGCCCTGTTGCATTAAATTCGACTTTCTCACCATCCATATTGGCTAGGCTAACGAGTGCTTCAATGTCATTATCTGCATGAGTTTGAAGTTGTAAATCATCAAAGTGAAATCCTTCTGGATTTTCAACCATGGTTCCAGCTACCAGAGCACGAATATCTGCATCTGTGATTTCTTGTTTCTTGTCGGCCAGTGCCTTGAACTTAGAGAAGAGTGGTTTGATGTCCTCTTCTGTAAAGTCTAGGGCCAATTCTCTTAGTTTCTCGACAAAGGCATGGCGACCTGACAATTTTCCAAGCGGAAGACTATTACTCTTAACACCAACCAATTCAGGAGTGATGATTTCATAAGTAAGAGGATTTTTAAGTACTCCATCTTGGTGAATACCAGACTCGTGAGAGAAGGCATTGCCACCAACGACGGCCTTGTTTTTAGGAACTGGAATACCTGAGAAGCGGGAAACCATTTCAGAAGTATTAATGGTTTCGTTTAGGACAATGCTTGTCTCTGCTTGGTAGTAATCTTGGCGAATATTGAGGGCTACTGCAATTTCTTCCAAAGCAGCATTTCCAGCTCTCTCACCAATACCGTTGATAGTTCCTTCAACACGTCCTGCCCCATTCTTGACGGCAGCAAGGCTATTAGCCACTGCCATTCCAAGATCATCATGACAGTGAGGTGAATAGATGATCTGACGATCCGTCTTGACATTCTCAATCAGGTATTTGAAGATGGCTCCGTACTCTTCTGGAGTGGTGAATCCAACCGTATCAGGAATATTGATATAAGACGCCCCTGCATCAACCGCTGTTTGAACAACTTGTAAGAGGAAATCCAACTCTGTTCTAGTCGCATCCTCGGGAGAGAATTCGACCACTTCAAACTTAGAACGTGCATAGGAAACATGCTCCGTAATAGCTTCTAGAATCTCTTCCTTGCTCTTATTGAGCTTATACTTACGGTGAATGGGACTGGTAGCGATAAAGACATGAACCTGTGGATACTTGGCATCCTTAAGTGCCTCGTAACAAGCATCAATATCAGACTTGACAGAGCGGGCCAAACCAGTCACTGCCGTTTTCTTCAAGACCTTAGCTATCTCCTGCACTGCTGTAAATGAATCAGGACTCGCCGCTGGAAAACCAGCTTCAATGGCTGAAATGCCCCATTTCTCCAGCTGTCTTGCAATGGCAATTTTTTCCTTGATTGAAAAATTAACACCTGGTGTCTGTTCTCCATCCCGAAGGCTGGTATCTAGAAATTCAACTGTTCTCATAAGATTTCCCCTTTTCCAAATGTGGTTTTAAAAAAACATCTCGCTTAGAAGTCCAAGCGAGATGTTGATTCACTCCCGCTTGGTAAGCCAAACAGGACTAATGCTTTTTGCACTAGCCCGAGTACCTCAACAACAAAGCAAATTGATTAAACTTAGCTGTTTTCATGTTTGACTTTCTCCTTCGTTTGATATCTTGTTTAGTATTTTAGCATAGGCAAAAGCACTTGTCAAGAAAAAATCAAATATTTTCTGAAAATTTCTTCAGTATAGAATATTTAGCTAATTGAAAATTATTAAAAATCCTTGAAATTTTTCATTTTTTAGAAGTTAAATTCCAACTTTTTTCTATCAATTCCAGTACCATTTCATCTGACAAAGTATCATCAAGCGCCACACTAATCCAGTAGCGTTTATTCATATGAAAGGCTGGATAAATTCCCTTTTTTGAAAGTAAGTCAGCTACTTGGTCATGTTTGAGGTTGACTGCTTCCACTAATCCTTCTCTACCCTTTTCCAGCTTATCCCAAGATATTCTCATCAAAACAGCATACCATTTTTTATTGCCTTCATGTCTTAACACTGCCGTATCAGGTGATTTTTCCCATAGATACTCCAACTGATTGCCATACTTTTCCTGAATCTGAGCCATGATACGCTTAGTTTGAGGACAGATAAAATCCTGCACATCAAAGCAAGCCTTCCGAATATGGTAAAGAATCTCCAAACAAGCCTCACGGACACTTCCTACAAAACTTCCCCTCATGCTTTCCATATGAACTTGAGGATAGAGATCGCCCGTTTCCCGGTCAAAGACCTGAAAACTCACATTATCAGTAGTGATGGAGACTGTCATGACAAAATCACCCTGCAAAATCTGGCAACTATAGGTCCAGACTTCCTCATTTTCTACAAAACCATAGGCACGAGCCTTTTCTTGATTAAACTGATAGGATTTAAAAATTTCAAACATAAGTGAAAACTGCTACCCAAAGCTAGCAGTTCCTTTCTATTTTTTAAAAGACAACCTTGGTTCCATGCAATTGTGTCACACCTAGCTGGTCGATAAAGGTTTGACGGTTGTCCAAGTCAATCCCCCCACCTGGTAGAATTTCAATTTTACCTTTAGCGTGCTCCAAAATTCTGTGATAGTGAGCAAAACGTTTTTCTAAGGAGTCGCCAGACACACCAGCACGAGTTAGGATACGAGTGACTCCAGCTTGACTAAGCCAGTCAATAGCTTCCAGTTGATCTTCATCGCTCAATTCATCAAAGGCCATGTGGAAGACAATTTCCATTCCTTTGGATGCAGCAATTAACTTTTCAAGATTAGGCTTATCCAACTTCTTATCAGCAGTTAAAGCCCCA
>CAURTM010000056.1:0-7339 GCA_963527735.1 uncultured Streptococcus sp. | reverse complement strand
TTTCGGACAGAAAATCTTATAATTATTTCTTCTTATTCGCTTTCATGTCTTCAGTAATAATAAATACTAATTGGGCAATCAATATCGGTTGTATAATTAATTCCAATATTTTTTGTAACCAAATCAATGGTTTAGTACCAAACATTGAAATTTGTTCAACCTCTGAAATAGGATAAGATAAGAAAATTCCAAAAACCAAGAATGTGATTACAGTAATTAAGGCTACATTACTTAAAGCAACTGCTTTTATTTTTTCTCTCCTACTATACTTCGACATAAATTTTTCTCCTTAAATTTTATATTCTTTCTTTTTGATACTCTTCTTAAGTGGCGACGCCGTCAGAGCTTGACTTCGTCAATCTCTTTGACTAAACTTTGAGCCTAAGGTCTCAAAGTTTGCGCAAATAGCGACACGAGGAGTCGAAATCGATTTTATTTCGACGACGAGTTAGTAAAGAGGCTAGGCAAACGCCATAGCGATTGCCGTTTTCTGATGAGTTGCTTTAGCTACCGTCAGAATTGCCTAATCGAACACGCCCTAAGCTCTGGGTAAAAAAGATAGATTTCCTTGTGTTCATCGAACACTTCGTCAATCTCCTATTTTTACTGTGAGCTTTCTACGGGCTTTGTATCTTAGTTATACACTACTACCATGGCTGGGCGTAGGATGCGGTCATGGAGTTTGTAGCCTTTTTGGAAGACTTGGGCGATGGTATCTGCTGGGTGTTCATCGTCTGCTGGGAGAGTTTGGATGGCCATATGGTAGTTATGGTCAAATTCGCCGTCAGCTGCGATTTCTTCGATTCCTTCTTCTTTCAAAGCGTGAATCAAGCTTTCTTGCACCATCTCCAATCCTTTTTTGACATCGTCTGTCAAACCTTCAACTGCGAGTGCACGCTCAAGATTATCGAGTGATGGCAAGATTGCTTTTGCTAAGTCCTGGCTACGATAACGTTGCAAGTTTTGACGCTCTTCATTGGCACGGCGTTGGATATTTTGCATTTCTGCATGAGCGCGAAGGTATTTATTTTCGAACTCATCTGCACGTTCATTTGCCAAGTCCAACTCAGACTTCTCAGGAGTTGTTTCTTCTACCGTTTCCACAACTTCCTCTTCTTGGACTTCTTCTACTTCTTCATTTTTTATATCTTGGGCCATTTTCGCCTCCTTTAATGATTTCAATCTTAATGTACTTCGTAATGATTACTGCTGAGGTAGCGGTAAAAATCTGTCAACTTCATGGTCAAAACACGGTTGACCACATTGACTTGGTTGATTAGCTGTTGGTAATCCAGATTGACTGGACCGATAATGGCTAGAATTCCAACTCCCCGATAAGGAATGAGGAACTTGCTACTAATCACCGCTAGGTCAGCTAGACAGGACTCTTGACTGTCTGCAACACGGACATTTTGCATCTGATCTTCATGCAGCCCCTCACGAATCTCCAAGGCCACCTTTTGCGGTTGGTCAAAGAACTGATAGGCTGCCAGATTGGCAAAATTCAAGAGATTGACCTTGCCCGCCACCACAATGTTTTCGTTGAACATTTCCTTAAAGATATGTTCAAAGAGATCAATCACATTATCCGTTGTTGTAAAGTAACGCTGGATAATCTGCGGAATCTCCGTCCGAATCTTGTAGTGAATATCTAGAACGGTGTGGCCGAGGAAACGTTCCTGAATGATGCTCTTCAGTTTCAGCAAATCCTCCTGCAAGAAGTTCCTTGGAATCAGAAACTGACTGGTAACCGTTCGAGACTCGTCTAGAGTGAATACTGCCAAGGCTGTATGTTGCCCCAAAACAACGATATCAAAGGCTGTCAAACGTTGCCTGCTCGGCTCAACATCCAGTGCTACTACCGTACAGCCACTCAAATCTGTCAGTAGATTAGCAGCCTCTTGCAGAATATCCTCCAATTTGAAGAATTCCTGATCAAAGGCTTTGACAATCTCATAAACCTCATTTTCAGCCAGTCGGTCAAAATCCAGTGAGTGTTTCACATAGTACTGAAAACCAGCAACACTTGGCATCCGACCACTTGAAGTATGAGCCTTTTCAAGCAAACCTTGCTTTTCTAGAGCCGCCATGTCATTACGAATGGTTGCGCTGCTAGAGTTAATAGACTCTTGCAAGGCTTTGGATCCGACAGGTTCGTGCGTTTTGGTAAAGATGTCAATAATCAGATTTAGAATATCCTGCTGACGCTCTGTAACCATCTCATCACTCCTCTCTGTCTGATCGATTAGCACTCGATACACTCAAGTGCTAACTTATGATTCTATTATACACCCTTAAAAGAGAATGTCAAGATAAAAACTCAAAAAATTAGCACTCTTTTATCAAGAGTGCTAAAAATCAGTCTGAAGACCTAGAACCCTACCTTCCATCTACTCGGTATTTACTTTTTAGTCTGAAATAACCATAGATTAGATAAGAAATCATAAAGGTATATAGAGCAAAAATGACAAAGAAAGATTGCGACAGTTCTTCTCTAAACGAACTCATACAAACAACAAGACCACCTAAGAAAGTAGCTGCACATGAACGAAATCTATATCGCATAACTTCCCATCTGAACCCCTTACTCATATAGATTTGATCCTCTGGAAGTAAATCAGAAGACGATTTACGAAGAATTGAACAAAAACCTGCTTCTATCAATTCCCAACCTCTATTTCTAAAATCTTGCAATTCATGCTGATATTTTTTAAGAAATCTAGAATCATAGATACGGTAGATGACATCGTCCTGTTGACATTGGTCAAAATAGAAAAAACCAAAACGACTCGTTCTATATCTCCAACCTTTCAAGTGCATCTCATGTAAATATTCTTCTTCCTTGTCCAAATCAACAATGGTGAAAATCCGAAATTCTACTCTGCTATTCATTGTCTTACCCCAAAATTAGAAAACACGCCTGGTGTTATTTATTAGATAATTCTTTCCACTTTTGACTCAATTTCCAAAAAATATAAGAAATCTGAATCGCATGGACTATCAATAAAACACCATCTATTATAACAATCAAAAACATTTCCCAACTGAAAGAACTGCCTCCAGTGACAAACTTTGAGAAAACCGGTAGTAGAGCTAAAAAGAGAAGCAAAATAGGAAGCATCCGCCTCGTTAAAATCCGTTTGACCATAGCTAGCTTCCCGGCCGCATCATTATAAATTTCAAACTCGGCATCCGACTCAATTCCAGAATGAAGTTTTCTAAAGTAGGAAAAACCATTAAAGTCTGTAATATGCTCCCAGCCACAGTCTTTAAATAATTGCAAATAGAAGGCTCTATCGGATTTTTTCATGGGATAAAAGTCCAACTGATAAGACACCTGCTCCGGTTGACACTTTTCAAAAGTATACTTAACCGCAACTACTAAGTTAGAGTAGGTTACTTCCTTGAGCTTCCAGCCCTCAGCATGCATTTTTCTAAGATATAAAGCCTCTCTATCATAATCCGCAATGGTAGCAATCCTATAAACAACCTTCTTTTCCATCATCTTTCCTCCAGACTGTTTCTATAGAGCCGTTCAATACGTTTCAATTCAATATCTAAGACTTTTCGTCCCAAGTCTGTGATCTGATAGATTTTCCGTTTTTCCTCTTCTCGGACAAAGGAAATCAAACCATCCTTTTCCATCTTTGACAAGGTTCCATACATAGTCCCAGGACTAATCGAAACTTGCGAATCTGTCATCTCCTTGACCTTTTGCGTAATACTGTAACCATGACCTTCCTTTTGCAGACAGAACAAGATATAAAAACCCGTTTCCGTCATCGGAAGATAAACTCGACGAATCTTATCCGTTAATTCCATTTATAGCCGCCTCCTATCCAGTTCGATATATCGCACTTCGTTATATAAAATATATCACACCTCGATATAAAACACAAGAAAAAAGACCGCCCTCAGGCAATCTTTCTTCTATATTAGTATTAGTAAAGGTCTAAATAATTATCAATTTCCCATTGTGAAACGAAGGTTGCATAACTTGCCCATTCGATTCGTTTGGCTTCAAGGAAACTAGTATAGATATGTTCTCCAAGAGCCGCTCTGACAACTTCATCTTCAGTAAGAGCTTTCAAAGCGTTGTGAAGGGTTGATGGAAGATCTGTAATACCAGCTTCCTTACGCTCTTCTGCTGTCATGATGTAGATATTTTCTTCGATAGGAGCTGGTGCTTCGATTTTATTTTCAATACCATGCAAACCAACCTCCAAAAGAACAGCCATAGCGATGTATGGGTTTGCCATCGGATCCACTGAACGCAACTCAAGACGAGTTCCCATACCACGTGAAGCAGGTACGCGCACAAGTGGCGAACGGTTACGACCAGCCCAAGCAATGTAAACAGGCGCTTCATAACCTGGAACCAAACGTTTGTATGAGTTAACCGTCGGATTCATGATGGCAGTATAGTTGTAAGCATGCTTAATCAAACCACCAAGGAAATGGTAGGCTGTTTCTGACAACTGCATTCCTTTTGGATCATTTGGATCAAAGAAGGCATTGTTTCCTTCTGCATCAAACAAGGACATATTACAGTGCATACCTGATCCGGCAATACCAAATTTTGGTTTGGCCATAAAGGTTGCGTAAAGGCCATGTTTGCGAGCAATGGTTTTAACAACAAGCTTAAAGATTTGAATCTTATCACAAGCACGGAGAACTTCATCGTACTTAAAGTCAATCTCGTGTTGTCCAACCGCAACCTCGTGGTGACTCGCTTCTACTTCAAATCCCATTTTGGTCAAGACATTCACAATCTCACGACGTGTATTGTCCGCAAGGTCAGTAGGCGCCAAATCAAAGTAGCCACCCTTGTCATTTACTTCAAGTGTTGGGTCTCCATTTTCATCAAGTTTAAATAGGAAGAATTCTGGTTCTGGTCCAAGGTTGAAGGACTTGAATCCCACTTCTTCCATGTGATGAAGAGCACGTTTCAAATTACCACGAGGGTCACCTGCAAATGGTTCACCTTCTGTTGTATAGACATCACAGATCAAACCTGCAACACTTCCATTTTCATCTCCCCAAGGGAAGACTGTCCATGTATCCAAGTCTGGGTACAAGTACATATCTGACTCATTGATACGTACAAAACCTTCAATAGAAGATCCATCAAACATAGCCTTATTTGACAAGACTTTATCTAACTGTTCATCTGTAGCAGGAATTTCGACGTTTTTCATGGTTCCCAAAATATCTGAGAACATGAGACGGATAAAGGTAACATTTTTTTCCTTGACTTCACGACGAATATCTGCAGCTGTGATTGGCATGAGTTTTCTCCTTAATTATGACTACTTGCGGTTGCTTAACCGCGACCAAAAGGTGACCGTACTGAAGCAAAGCGACCCTGTTGGAGGAGTTCATTGTGAAGTGCACGACGCACCTCAGTCTGACTCACCGCTTTCTTGGATTTCGCTTCACGTTCAGCATATTTTTTCTTAATGGCAGCGATATTATAACCTTCAGAGATATAATCTTTAATTTCAAGCAGACGATCCATGTCATTCAAGGAATACATGCGACGGTTCCCTTCGTTTCGATCAGGCTTAATCAACTCTTGATCTTCATAATAACGAATCTGACGCGCCGATAGATCGGTCAACTTCATAACACTGCCGATAGGAAAAACAGCCATATTTCGGCGAAATTCTTTTTCCTTCATTTACAATTTCCTTCTTTCTGTCTATTATAGTCTAAAAAAAGACAAACGTCAATTGATAATGTTATAAAATGTAACATTATTTTTCTTTTTTCTCTAAAAAGAGCCGAATACGATCAATATCGTAATTTACGAGAATTGCGACAAAAACTCCCATGAAAGTTTCTGATACACGCGCAAATACGTACAAAATTGTTTCGCCACTCGGAATCGATAGGGTAATGATTAACATAGCCGCTACACCACCAATAACCCCTGCTTTGTTATTCATAGCTACATTTGTCATAATGGTTAACATGGTACAAATCGGAACAACAACTAAGGTTACCCAAAAGGCTTCGTGGAAAAAACTATTTATTAGGAAGAAAACCAAGGCATAGAGGCCACCGATACTATTTCCTAGAATACGCGAAGTCCCAAAATGGACACTCTTATCAAAACTCTCCCTCAGGCTAAAAACGGCTGTCAAAGCACCAATTTGAAGACCTTTCCAGCCAAAAAAGCCAAAAATCAAGAGAACTAGAAAAACAGCAATACCTGTTTTAAAGGTTCGCATACCAAGTTTGAACTGGGATTTATCGAATTTATATTTTTTAAAATAACTCATAATCTCAACTTTCTATTTCCATTTTATCATAAATCGGTGATTTTTATGAATAATAGTTGAGAGGAAGCGTTTTTATTTCAAGCAAAAGAAAAGAGGAACTTTCATTCCTCTCTTCTTTGATTTATTTATAAAATCTTATTTTTCTGTCAAGGCTGCAAGTCCTGGAAGAACTTTACCTTCAAGAAGTTCCATTGATGCTCCACCACCAGTAGAGATCCATGAGAATTTGTCTGCACGGCCAAGGTTAATCGCTGCGGCAGCTGAGTCACCACCACCGATGATTGATTTAACGCCTGGTTGTTTCACGATAGCGTCCATCACACCGATTGTACCAGCTTGGAAGTCTGGGTTTTCAAATACACCCATAGGTCCGTTCCATACAACTGTTTTGGCACCAGTCAAAGCTTCGTCAAATTTAGCGATAGATTTTGGACCGATGTCAAGACCAAGGAAGCCTTCAGAAACTGCTTCACCTTCAGTGTCACGCACTTCAGTGTAACCAGCAAATGCGTTAGCTTCTTTTGAGTCAACTGGCAAGATCAATTTACCGTTTGCTTTTTCAAGAAGAGCTTTCGCAACATCCAATTTGTCTTCTTCTACAAGTGAGTTACCGATTTCGATACCTTGTGCTTTGTAGAATGTGTAAGTCATCCCACCACCGATAAGGACTTTATCAGCTTTTTCAAGCAAGTTTTCGATAACACCGATCTTGTCTGAAACTTTTGAACCACCAAGGATAGCTACGAATGGACGTTCTGGAGTTTCAACTGCTTCTTGGATGTAGGCAATTTCGTTTTCAAGAAGGAAACCAGCAACTGCTTTTTCAACGTTTGCTGAGATACCAACGTTAGATGCGTGTGCACGGTGAGCTGTACCGAATGCATCGTTTACGAAGATACCATCTCCAAGTGATGCCCAGTATTTACCAAGTTCAGGATCGTTTTTAGATTCTTTCTTGCCGTCAACATCTTCGTAACGAGTGTTTTCAACCAAGAGAACCTGTCCATCTTCAAGAGCGTTGATAGCTGCTTCCAATTCAGCACCACGAGTGACAC
>CAURTM010000055.1:0-7758 GCA_963527735.1 uncultured Streptococcus sp. | reverse complement strand
CGACAAATGATTACTCATATTATACCCTATTTAGCTAGATTTTTCAAGGGATTCTATAGATTTTTGGTGAATTTTTTTCCTATAAAAAATTGAATTCAACTATTGATTTACGAAGTCCATTTTCAGCCTAATTATCCACTATAATAATATAGGGAATTACGGTTATCCTATTTTATCTTAGCCCGTTTTTCTTGACTTTACTTGCTTTTTCTTTTAATATATATGTATAAATATATAAGGAGGTTTGTTATGGATATTTTGCTTTCTGAAGCAGAACAAAATCTGCTAGTGTTACTGGAAGAACTAACCAAACACCAGGATTGGATACAAGATTCATCTTTATCAGAAATTCTGAATCTGTCAGCAGAAGAATTGCAAGAACACCTTTTTAAACTTGAGCAATTATTTCCTAACCTCTTTATTCGATCAGCAAAAGAAGGTATTCAGTTGCAGTTTGAAGCCCGAAACTCTTTAGACCCTAGGATTGCTATCTTTGAACAATCTCCAACTTATTCTTTTTTGAACTGTCTATTTTTCAAAGAGGAACAATCTCTTGACCAAATATCTCAGGAACTTATGATTAGTTGCGAACGAGTTCAGGAAATCATCCAACATCTAAATACTAAACTCCCACAACACTATGGCATCAGCATACAACCTTCCCCTTTGAACATGATGGGGGCAGAAGAGGACATTCGCTCCTTTTATCTGGACTACTTTAGCCAAAGTTACAGCTTTCTTGATTGGCCCTTCCCTTCTATTTCCGAAGAGTATTTGACTGATTTGATTCAGTTATTTTTGAACGCCCAACAAGTTTCACTCAACCTCAGCAATCTACGACAAATCAAATATACCCTAGCTATCAATCTGGAGCGGTTTAATATGAGTCATTTGATTGAAAATCCTACTCCCCTTTTAACCAGTCACTACAGCTCTCTCATGCAAATTCCGCAGTTTGAACAGGATATCAAAAAACTGGCTAAAAAACTCCATTTTGAACCTACAAAAGAAGTACTGGAACAGCTAGTTTCAACCCCAGTAAAGTCGACTCAAATCACAAATAAGCCTAGTAATGGAGCTTTAGGAGACATTCATCAGATTCAAAAATCCTATCGTTTATTGAGTCAAATTTTAGAAGAATTATCTAAAGAATTTCACCTACAAATTGCAAATCGAGAAGAATTGATTTGGCTCCTCCACTACACTGCCCAAGCTGATTTTCTACACCCACTTAGCAGCAAGTCTCTTGAAAAAGAGAAGTCTCTACTTTTAACCAATTATCAAAAAGAATTTCCAAAACTATTTGAAGTAAGTAAAAGTAAATTTCAGACGTATCTAGCTGAGATTGGTCTAGAGAGTCACCCAAGTAAGCTACAAGAGCTAGTTTATGCCTTTTCTATCCAAGGACAACGCATTTTAGTCCAATTACTTCAAAAACTTCCCAAAATTCGTGTTTTGGTCATTAGTCATCTAGATAGTGAGCACGCACAAAACCTAATTGACACCCTTTCCCACTACGGTAACAATCTCTATCTATTTGACCCTTGGGAAAAGTCCAGTATCTCTTCCTCAATCTTCCATCAAATTCCACACGATATTGTTATCACTACCTTCCCTGTTTCCAACTGTCCGAAACCCATTATTTGTAGTCGGAATCTTTCTACTGCAGAACTATTTCACCACCTCCACCTTTGGGGTTCACAAATTCATAAAGAAAGACTAGCTTAGTCGTAACAGAAAACCTGTTGCGATTTTCTTTTGTTTTAATTTCGAGAAAACGCTTGCATATTGTTTTACTACATGCTATACTGATATAGAAATTTATTGATTGGAGAATCATTATGAGAAAAACACCATCTCAAACTGAGAAAAAAATGGTTTACAGCATCCGTTCCCTCAAAAATGGAACTGGTTCTGTCCTTATCGGCGCAAGCCTTGTCCTGTTTGCCATGGCCACACCAACTATCTCAGCCAACGAAAGTACACCAACCACTAACGCAAGTAATAGTGAAACTACTACTGCCCTTGCCCAACCTCTTACTGATGCAACAAACATCGCTGGCAAGAACAAAAGCGATTTTTCTTCACCTAACAATGCAAACGCTTCCCTAGAGAAAAAAGAAGAAAAACCTGCAACAGAGCCAACCACTCCTGTTGCAATCCCAGCCGATTCAGCACCACAAACCGGGCAAGATCGTTCAAGTGAGACAACTACTTCTACTAGTCCAGTAACAACTGAAACTAAGGCAGAAGAGCCAATCGAAGACAACTACTTCCGTATCCATGTCAAAAAACTTCCTGAAGAAAACAAGGATGCTCAAGGACTATGGACTTGGGACGATGTTGAAAAACCTTCTGAAAACTGGCCTAACGGAGCCTTGTCCTTTAAGGATGCCAAAAAAGATGACTATGGCTACTACCTAGATGTCAAATTAAAGGGAGAACAAGCCAAGAAAATTAGCTTCCTCATCAATAATACAGCTGGAAAAAATCTAACCGGAGATAAATCGGCCGAAAAACTAGTTCCAAAAATGAACGAGGCTTGGTTGGACCAAGATTACAAGGTTTTCTCTTACGAGCCACAACCTGCAGGAACTGTTCGCGTCAACTACTACCGTACAGATGGCAACTATGATAAGAAATCTCTTTGGTACTGGGGAGATGTGAAAAATCCAAGTAGCGCTCAATGGCCTGACGGAACAGACTTTACAGCTACAGGAAAATACGGTCGCTATATTGACATTCCTCTTAAGGATGCCGCCAAAGAATTCGGCTTTTTATTACTAGATGAGAGCAAAAAAGGAGACGATGTGAAAATCCGTAAAGAAGATTATAAGTTTACAGATTTGAAAAATCATAGCCAAATTTTTCTAAAAGACGATGACGAATCGATTTACACAAATCCATACTATGTCCATGATATCCGTATGACAGGTGCCCAACATGTAGGAACTTCTAGCATTGAAAGTAGTTTTTCAACACTTGTCGGTGCCAAAAAAGAAGATATCCTCAAACACTCCAACATCACTAATCACTTAGGAAACAAGGTAACTATTACCGATGTTGCAATCGATGAAGCTGGTAAGAAAGTGACCTATAGTGGAGATTTCTCTGACACAAAACATCCTTATACCGTTAGCTACAACTCTGACAAATTCACTACCAAAACAAGCTGGCGTCTGAAAGATGAGACTTACAGCTATGATGGCAAACTTGGAGCCGACCTCAAAGAAGAAGGAAAACAGGTTGATTTGACCCTCTGGTCACCAAGTGCTGATAAGGTTTCTGTTGTTATCTACGACAAGAATGACCCTGAAAAAGTGGTTGGAACTGTCGCTCTTGAAAAAGGGGAAAGAGGAACTTGGAAACAAACTCTAGATAGCACAAACAAATTAGGAATCACTGATTTCACTGGCTACTATTATCAATACCAAATCGAGCGTCAAGGTAAAACTGTTCTTGCACTCGATCCTTACGCTAAATCCCTCGCTGCTTGGAATAGTGACGATGCAAAGATTGACGATGCCCATAAAGTGGCTAAAGCTGCCTTTGTAGATCCAGCTAAACTAGGACCTCAAGACTTGACTTATGGTAAGATTCACAACTTCAAGACTCGTGAAGATGCCGTTATCTACGAAGCTCATGTGCGTGACTTCACTTCAGATCCTGCCATTGCAAAAGACTTGACCAAACCATTTGGTACCTTTGAAGCCTTTATTGAAAAACTAGACTATCTCAAAGACTTGGGTGTGACCCACATCCAGCTCCTTCCAGTCTTGTCTTACTACTTTGTCAATGAATTGAAAAACCATGAACGCTTGTCTGACTATGCTTCAAGCAACAGCAACTACAACTGGGGATATGACCCTCAAAACTACTTCTCATTGACTGGTATGTATTCAAGCGATCCTAAGAATCCAGAAAAACGAATCGCAGAGTTTAAAAACCTCATCAATGAGATCCACAAACGTGGCATGGGAGCTATCCTGGACGTAGTTTACAACCATACAGCCAAAGTCGATATCTTTGAAGATTTAGAACCAAACTACTACCACTTTATGGATGCTGATGGCGCACCTCGAACTAGCTTTGGTGGTGGACGTTTGGGAACAACTCACCATATGACCAAACGGATTCTAGTTGACTCTATCAAATACCTAGTCGATACCTACAAAGTAGATGGATTCCGTTTCGATATGATGGGAGACCATGACGCCGCTTCTATCGAAGAAGCTTACAAGGCTGCACGCGCCCTCAATCCAAACCTCATCATGCTGGGTGAAGGTTGGAGAACCTATGCTGGCGATGAAAACATGCCTACTAAAGCTGCTGACCAAGATTGGATGAAACATACCGATACTGTCGCTGTCTTCTCAGATGACATCCGTAACAACCTCAAGTCTGGTTATCCAAACGAAGGTCAACCTGCCTTTATCACAGGTGGCAAGCGTGATATCAACACTATCTTCAAAAATCTCATTGCTCAACCAACCAACTTTGAAGCAGATAGTCCTGGAGATGTCATCCAATACATCGCAGCCCATGATAACTTGACCCTCTTTGACATCATTGCCCAGTCTATCAAAAAAGACCCAAGCAAAGCTAAGAACTATGCTGAAATCCACCGTCGTTTGCGACTTGGAAACCTCATGGTCTTGACAGCTCAAGGAACTCCATTTATCCACTCTGGTCAGGAATACGGACGTACTAAACAATTCCGTGACCCAGCCTACAGAACTCCTGTAGCAGAGGACAAAAAACCAAACAAATCTCACTTGTTGCGTGATAAGGACGGCAACCCATTTGACTATCCTTACTTCATCCATGATTCTTACGATTCTAGCGATGCAGTTAACAAGTTTGACTGGACTAAGGCTACAGATGGAAAAGCTTATCCTGAAAATGTCAAGAGCCGTGACTACATGAAAGGTCTGATTGCCCTTCGTCAATCTACAGATGCCTTCCGACTTAAGAGTCTCCAAGATATCAAAGACCGTGTCCACCTCATCACTGTTCCAGGCCAAAATGGTGTGGCAAAAGAGGACGTAGTAATTGGCTACCAAATCACTGCTCCAAATGGAGATATCTACGCAGTCTTTGTCAATGCGGACGAAAAAGCTCGCGAATTTAACTTGGGAACTGCCTTTGCCCACCTCAGAAATGCTGAAGTTTTGGCAGATGAAAACCAAGCAGGACCAGTAGGAATTGCCAACCCGAAAGGACTTGAGTGGACTGAAAAAGGCTTGAAATTAAATGCCCTTACAGCTACTGTTCTTCGAGTCTCTCAAAGCCGTCCAGCTATGAAAGATAAACCAGAATTTGACCTTTCAAATTCTAGACAAGAACAAGGTCAAGAGCACAGTACAAGCGATATTCCAAATCGATTAAACAAACCTGAACATCAAAATACAGATCCAGCTCCACAAGCTAAACCTGATTCTACTAAACCAGATACAAAAGTAGCTGATGCAGAAAATAAACCTAGCCAAGCTACAACTGATTCACAAGCCGAAAAACCAGCACAAGAAGCACAAGCATCATCTGTAAGTGAAGCTGTTCGAAACGAATCGGTAGATAACTCTAACAAGGAAAATATACCTGCAACTCCAGCTAAACAAGCTGAACTTCCAAATACAGGAACCAAAAACGATCACAAACTCCTGTTTGCAGGAATTAGTCTCCTCGCCCTTCTAGGTCTCGGGTTCTTGCTAAAAAACAAAAAAGAGAACTAAACTAGCCCTCCTATAGAAAAATCCCCCATGTGTTAAAAATTATCAACACGTGGGGGATTAATTTTTGTACAATATTTGTTGTCCTAATAAACTCGATTAGGATTTTTTATTAAGCCTCTTTCATGGCAATGTATTCCCGTACTTTGGGTGCAACTTGTGTGCCGAAGAGTTCAATAGCTCTCAGGACTTGTTCATGAGGCATAGAACCAAGAGGTAGGTGCAACATAAAGCGGTCCAAACCTAAGTCTTCAATCATTCGAATCAATTTTTCGGCCACCTGATCTGGATTGCCCACAAACATAGCACCATTTGGCCCAACTTGCTCCAAATATTGCTCATAACGCAATTCCTGCCAGTGTGGACGGTCTTTGGAAATAGCATCCACTACTTGCTTGGTCGGATGGAAATAATCTTTCACAGCCTGCTCGCCATCTTCAGCAATCCAACCCCAAGAATGGGCCCCAACCTTTAGTTCATGACTGGCATGACCCGCTTCGCTCCCAATCTCACGATAAGCCTGAATCAACTTTTTAAAATAACGAGGGTTGCCACCAATAATGGCATAGACAATCGGTAGGCCTGCCTGAGCAATCTTCACTGTTGATTCGACATGACCACCTGTCGCTATCCACAAGGGTAATTTGTCCTGAACTGGACGAGGATAGACTTCTTTGCCAGAGATTGTTTGAGTCAATCGCCCTTGCCAATCTAGTTTTGTCTTTTCATTGACTAATTGAAGCAAGTCTAATTTCTCATCAAAAAGGGCTTCGTAGTCTTTCAAATCATATCCAAACAAGGGAAAAGATTCCATGAAAGAACCCCTTCCGGCCATAATCTCCGCACGTCCATTTGACAAAGCATCAATAGTGGCATACTGTTGGAACAAACGAATCGGATCCATGCTCGAGAGAATGCTGACCGCACTAGTCAAACGAATTTTCTTGGTATTGACTGCCCCAGCTGCCAGGATAATCTCTGGGGCTGATACCGCAAAATCCGCTCGATGGTGCTCACCAATCCCATACACATCCAAACCAACCTTGTCAGCCAGTTCAATCTCTGCCAGCAACTGGCGAATGCGTTCAGCATGACTGTAAGTTTGCCCAGTTCCTTCAAGCTCAGTTGTTTCCCCAAATGTTGAAATTCCCAATTCTACCACAGTGATTCTCCTTGTCTACCTCTGTCCTTCAATTTGAAAAATTATTCTAACACGAATCTTGAGTACAAGCAACCAATTTGCTCACAAGAAAAAGCCTAGATAACTAGACTTTTTTAGCTTATTCTACCGTTACTGATTTAGCAAGATTACGTGGTTTATCCACATCAAGGCCACGGTGGAGTGTTGCAAAATAAGCGACTAATTGCGTTGGCACAACCATTGAAATTGGTGAGAGGTAAGGGTGGACGGTCGTAAGAATGATGTCGTCTGTATCTTTGGCAACATTTTCTTCTGCAATAGTGAGAACCTTGGCACCACGGGCTGCCACCTCTTGGATATTTCCACGAGTGTGGTTGGCAAGGACTTGATCTGACAAGAGAGCCAAGACAGGCGTTCCCTCTTCAATCAAGGCAATAGTTCCGTGCTTGAGCTCTCCTGCCGCAAAGCCTTCACACTGGATGTAAGAAATTTCTTTGAGTTTGAGACTTGCTTCCATGGCTACGTAGTAATCTTGACCACGCCCAATATAAAAAGCATTGCGAGTTGTTTCAAGAAGCTCACGAACCTTGGCTTCAATGGTTTCTTTCTCTGAAAGAGTTGATTCGATAGACTGAGCTACGATTGACAACTCATGAACCAGGTCAAAGGCTTGCGCTTTAGCATTGCCATTTGCTTCTCCGACTGCTTTTGCTAAGAAGGCAAGGGCTGCAATTTGCGCTGTATAGGCCTTGGTTGATGCTACGGCAATTTCAGGACCTGCATGAAGGAGCATGGTATGGTTAGCTTCACGTGAAAGGGTTGAACCTGGGACATTTGTCACTGTCAAGCTTGGGATTCCCATTTCATTAGCCTTGACCAAAACCTGAC
>CAURTM010000054.1:0-8275 GCA_963527735.1 uncultured Streptococcus sp. | reverse complement strand
TTGACCAACGGACCTGAGTTGTTTTCAACTCTTTCTATTATACCCACTTTTTCTTTCTTGTCAACTACTTTTTTTATCTTTTTTCTTTATTTTTTATTTGCTTGTGATATCAAACTCCTTCATTACCAATCGCAACTCTCTTAAGATTCTTTTTCTTCCTCTGAATCGTTCATCCCTTAATAAGCGGTCTAGTTCTTCTTGTTTCTCTTTACTTTGTTGACTTCTATATGTGTTTAATAGCTCATGAAAGAGGCAATAGTCATCTAACCAGAGACCCCCTGAACTTACTCGATGACTTATTTCTCCTATTTCCTCATAGGATTCTCTGTCATATCTTCGTTTTTGACTTTCTTGTTTTCGGATTATGTCTAGAATTCGATTTCGAAACTTGGTCTTAAAGTACCGTCTTAAGCGTGGTATGTCTTCTACCAGTCCCTTCTCTTTACTAAGCAATTCATGTAAACAAATCATCCCTTCTTGTTCCCAATCTGATTGTTCCCATAAATGGAGATAATACTCATTCCTACACTTATATACTATCCCTTGTACTTCTTTATATAACGCTTTAAACATTTGCTTGCTCCTTTCTGATATTACTCTACCAAATTGAAGAAGCTATGTGCCGATTTTCTCTCTTCTGTCGCTTTTTTATTCCCTAATGTAATCAAAAAGAGAGGCACTGCCTCTCTCAGGGTTATAATTCTGCAATTTGATTTAAATTTACTTCTGCAACTGTATCATTTCCAAACATAGAAATAATCATTTTAACTTTATTATTATCAATTTCCGTAATTTTACCAGTATAATCTGCAAAAGCACCATCTATAATGCGTACTATTTGCCCTACTTCAACGTCAATATCAAACTCTTGGACCGTTTGTCCCATCGATACCAAGATATCACGAATTTCTTGCTCCAATAAAGGAGTTGGTTTTGATCTATTCCCGTGTGATCCAACAAATCCGGTGACGTTAGGAGTATTACGAACGACAAACCATGCTTCATCTGTCATAACCATTTCTACAAGCACATAACCAGGAAAGCGATTCTCTTCAACTTCTTTTCTCTTTCCATTTTTTTCAACTTGTACTGTTTGTGTTGGTATTTCAACACGTAGAATATTGTCCAGCATATTGTAAGTTTGGGCACGCTGTAATAGATTTTCTTTTACTTTATTTTCATAACCAGAATAGGTTTGTAGAACAAACCATCCTTTATCAAAACTATCCATATTACTTCCTTTCACTATAAAAGTAGCCTAGGATAAAAATCCTACTAGTTTTCTAAAAAATATTAATAAATCGAATCAAACCTGAAACAATTAATTTGTCAAAAATATAAATAATTACTACAAAGAAAGCAGAATATTCCATAATAGAACGGAAATCTCTCCAACTTTCTTTGCGTGTTGGCCATGTAGTTTCTTTAAGAAGTCTAAAAATATCTCCAATAAAACGCATCGCTCTCTCCTATCTCGTTTCTTTATGTATAGTGTATTTTGTACAATGTTTACAAAATTTATTTACTTCTAGTCGTGTTGGCTTCGGATTACCACTAATCTTAATAGAATAATTTCTAGAACCACAAACCTCACAAGCTAGACTTGCTTTTTTTAATGCCATAACGCCTCCATCTTATCTATTATAACAATAAACCTAGGCTTTGACAAGCGTCTTAACGAAATAGGTTAACAACTGAATCCCATATAGTTTGAGCTTTTTCTTTAATCTTAGCATCTGAAATCGCACGACTGGCTTCATTTACTAAATTTTGTGCTCGACTTCGAATATCTGACAAAGAATTATCAACCTGTCCGTTCTCATTATCTTGTACTTGCCTATCATTGTTAACTGGAGCAATCCCATTTTGTTTATAAGCATTTTCTACCGTAAAAGTACTTCCTGGAGTAAAAGGCAAAATGGTATTTGCAATATTTTTAAAGATATGGGCGGCACCGTTTGATGTCGAACTCGCCAGATAATGATTTTCATCTGTTGTCGGAAAACCGAGCCAATGACTAATCACCAGATCTGGCGTGTAACCAATCACCCACTGGTCACTCGTATACTCAGGATTGAAGGCAGCTTCAGTCGTTCCAGTCTTTCCTGCCATAACATAGCCTGCTGGTGCGGAACTAACACCTGTTCCATTTGTAAACGTCCCCAACATCATGCTAGTCATTTTATCTGCTACAGCTCTATCAATCACACGTTTTTGTGAATTTTTATGACTTGCCACAACCTGCCCGCTAGCGTTTTCAATCCTACTAATAAGATGAGCTTCAGGCATTAACCCTTCATTAGCAAAAGCTGCATATGCTTGCGCCATTTGAAGAGGGTTGGTTTCAACACCACTTCCCAAGGCCACTCCAAGAACACGATCCACCCCCCTCATATCGAGGCCAAATTTTTCTCCTGCTTGAAAAGCTTTATCCACACCTAAATCATTGACAATAGCAACAGCAGGTAAGTTGAGAGATTCCGCCAAGGCTTGATACATTGGAACTTCTAGGCTCGTTTTAATTCCTGCATAATTATCTATCTTATAACTGCCATACTGCATAGTATGATTATCTAACTGCTTATTCAAACTCCATCCAGCTTCTATTGCCGGTGTATAGACCACTAAAGGTTTAATGGTTGAACCAGGACTACGTTTAGATTGAGTTGCATAGTTAAAATTACGAAATCCTGTTTTATCATCACTAGCTACTCGACCGACAACTCCACGCACACCACCTGTTTTAGGTTCTAGAGCTACAGTTCCTGACTGAGCAAAGGTTCCATCTTTAGCCTTTGGAAATAGCAATGTATTTTCATAGACAACCTGCATATTTGCTTGGTAGTTTTGGTCCAACTCTGTATAAATGCGGTAGCCATTATTAACAATTTCCTCTTCTGTCAGATGATATTTAGCAACCGCTTCGTTTACCACTGCATCAAAATAAGATGGATAACGATAATCAGATATCTTCCCTTCATATTTATCTTGCAGTTGCGATGCCATATCAATTCCAGCTGCTTGGGTCCTTTGATTTTCATCAATATAGCCTGCCACAACCATATTTTGTAGGACTGTGTCTCTACGATTAGTAGACGTGTCAATAGAATTCAAGGGATTATACAATTCTGGACCTTTGAGCATACCTGCTAAAGTAGCCGATTCATCCAAGGTTAATTGTGAAGCTGAAACTCCAAAATATTTTTTACTAGCATCTTCTACTCCCCATACACCATTCCCAAAATAAGCATTGTTTAGATACATGGTTAGAATCTGATCCTTGCTATATTTCTTGGTCAATTCTAAAGCCAAAAAAAATTCTTTGGCTTTTCTCTCTACGGTCTGATCTTGAGAGAGGTAAGCGTTCTTTGCCAACTGTTGCGTTATGGTAGAACCACCACCCGAACGTCCAGCAGTTACAATTGCTAAAAAGAATCGGCTATAATTAATTCCATCATTTTTATAAAAGGAACGATCTTCTGTCGCAATGACTGCATTTTGCAAATCTTTACTAATATCTGCTAATTCAACATAGGTTCCCTTCTGACCTGACAAGGCACCCGCCTCTTTCTCTTCTCGGTCAAAAATGAGAGTTCTTGTTTTTAAAGCATTTTGCAGATCATTAACATTGGTTGATTTAGCTACAGCAAACAAATAGGTTCCAACTAGCAAGCCTGCACTCAAACCTAGTATAAGGACAATCTTTGTTAAATGATAACGACGCCAGAATTTTCGAATTGGACCCACTTGGGCTAATTTTTTTCGATCACTGCGAGAGCGACGTAAGCTAGTAGCCCCAGAAGCCTCTGATTCACTTGTTTCTTTTTTAAAAAGAGAAAGAAATTTCTCAAATAATTTATCTAATTTCATGCGTTTATTTTATCATCTTCATCATAGGAAGACAAGAATTTAGCTATTTCCTATCCAAATAGGGCTTTTTTTGTTACAATATCTGTATGCAATTCACATTTACATTACCAGACTCTCTACATCAAATGACGGTAAAGCAATTACTTGAGGAACAACTCCTCATCCCTAGAAAAATCCGTCATTTTTTGAGAATCAAGAAACACATTTTGATTAATCAGCGAGAAGTTCATTGGAACGAGATGGTAAGTCCTGGAGATGTTTGTCAATTGACTTTTGACGAAGAAGATTATCCCGAAAAAGAAATCCCTTGGGGCAATCCTGATCTCGTTCAAGAGGTTTATCAAGATCAACACTTGATTATTGTAAACAAACCCGAAGGGATGAAAACACACGGTAACCAACAAAATGAAATCGCCCTTCTTAACCATGTCAGTGCCTACGTTGGCCAAACCTGTTATGTCGTTCATCGTCTGGACATGGAAACCAGTGGTTTAGTCCTCTTTGCCAAAAATCCTTTTATCCTCCCCATTCTCAATCGCTTACTAGAGAAAAAAGAGATTTCTAGGGAATATTGGGCACAGGTCGACGGACATATCAACAGCAAAGAACTTGTTTTCAAAGACAAAATTGGACGTGATCGCCATGACCGCAGAAAACGAGTAGTTGATACAAAAAATGGCCAATATGCCGAAACGCATGTAAGCAGATTAAAGCAATTTCCAAATCAGACTACCCTTGTCCGTTGCAAACTAAAGACAGGGCGAACCCATCAGATTCGTGTGCACCTTTCGCATCATAACTTCCCTATTTTAGGCGACCCTCTCTATAATAGTAAATCAAAAACAAGTCGGCTTATGCTTCATGCCTTTCGACTGTCCTTTACCCATCCACTTACATTAGAGAAATTAAGCTTCACTGCCCTTTCAGATACTTTCGAAAGAGAAATAAAAAAGAATGGATGATTGTGTCATCCATTTTTCCATATAAGAAAAGCAAGACCAAGAGGCCTTGCTTTTTATCGACTCAAGAATTATTTAGCGATTTTTGCGAAGTATTCAAGAGTACGAACAAGTTGTGCAGTGTATGACATTTCGTTGTCGTACCATGATACAACTTTAACCAATTGTTTACCGTCAACGTCAAGAACTTTAGTTTGAGTTGCGTCAAACAATGAACCGTAAGACATACCTACGATATCTGAAGATACGATTGGATCTTCTGTGTAACCGTATGATTCGTTTGAAGCTGCTTTCATAGCTGCGTTCACTTCATCAACAGTAACGTTCTTTTCAAGAACTGCTACCAATTCAGTAACTGATCCAGTTGGAGTTGGAACGCGTTGTGCAGATCCGTCAAGTTTACCGTTCAATTCTGGGATTACAAGACCGATAGCTTTAGCAGCACCAGTTGAGTTAGGAACGATGTTTGCAGCACCAGCGCGAGCACGGCGAAGGTCACCACCACGGTGTGGTCCGTCAAGGATCATTTGGTCACCAGTGTAAGCGTGGATAGTAGTCATCAATCCTTCAACAACACCAAAGTTGTCTTGAAGAGCTTTAGCCATAGGAGCCAAGCAGTTTGTAGTACATGAAGCACCTGAGATAACTGTTTCAGTACCGTCAAGAACGTCGTGGTTAGTGTTGAATACAACTGTTTTAACGTCGTTTCCACCAGGAGCAGTGATAACAACTTTTTTAGCTCCACCTGGGTGCAAGTGTTTTTCAGCAGCTTCTTTCTTAGCAAAGAAACCAGTAGCTTCAAGAACGATTTCTACACCGTCGTTAGCCCAGTCGATTTGTTCTGGATCACGTTCAGCAGAAACTTTGATGAATTTACCGTTAACTTCAAATCCACCTTCTCTAACTTCAACAGTACCGTCGAAACGACCTTGAGTTGTGTCGTATTTCAACAAGTGTGCAAGCATAACTGGATCTGTAAGGTCGTTGATGCGAGTAACTTCAACACCTTCTACGTTTTGGATACGACGGAAAGCAAGACGACCGATACGTCCGAAACCGTTAATACCAACTTTAACTACCATTAGTGATTTCCTCCTTATGAAAATCATGAAATTTTTATTGTGAAAAGAGTAACTTGAATCACTACAAATCACCTTTCAACAAACCTATTATATAACTATTTAAGTTGAATTGCAAGTACGGGCATTGTTTTTCTATGTTAGTTTCTTTTTAAGGCTATAAATCAAGAACTTCCTTACTATTCATATCGTAGCGATTCTACAGGATCCATTTTACTAATTTTACGCGCTGGGAAGTAGGCTGAGACATAACCAAGTAATAGAGCGAAAACTAGAGTTCCTAAAACAGATAAAAGATTTAATTCAAAAACCTTAGTGATGGATGGGTAAAAGTGACTTACAATCGCATTCGCCAAACTTCCCACCCCTTGTGCAAGCAAAAATGCCAGCAGCAAGGCGATTCCTACAATCCAGATAGCCTCGTAAATAAAAATTCCTTTGACATCACGATTTTGATAACCAACTGCCTTCATGACACCTATTTCCTTAGAACGTTGCATGATATTGATGTAAATAATGATACCAATCATGACCGCTGCTACCACAATAGCTTGTGATGAAAGCACAATCAACAATCCCTGAATGACACGAATAAAAGTAATCACAATATCAAGAACCTTCTGTTGAGAAAGAACGGTATACTTCTTGTTTTTCTGCAATTCTTCTGTTATCGCTTTTGTTTGTGATGGATCTTTGAGTTCCAAGATAAAATAAGATACAGCTTTTGTAAATCCAGCTTCTTTCAAAATCGTTTCCATTTGATGAGACGGCATGAAACTGTTGCTGTCCTCCATGTCATCTTCATCATTGATTACACGTACAATCTTTGTTTGAAATTGAGCAGTCTTACTAGCTTCAGCAGCATTTTCTACAATGCTTGCTGAGACTGATTTGCCAATAACATCATTAGCTGTCAGATTGTTTCCTGTCTGTTCATTCCAATTTTTTAGTAAGCTGATTGGAATCGTCAAGCCCTGTTCATTTGCATCAGTATAGGGGGAACCGGCTAATACTTTGTCCGTCTCATTACTACTAACAGAGATACTTGTATCCTCATAGAGACTCACTACTTGAGCATAAGAAGGCATCGTTTGACTCAGATCCATTTCTTGCCCATCTATAGTAATATTTGCCATAGTCATCCCAAAAGGACTCTCCAAATATTTAATAGCTTCTTTCCCAACTGTATCCGTGATATAGTTCTTATCATCTTGATTCAAGAAGCCTCGTCCAGCATTTTCTGTATTTAAACCAATCTGAACTTGAGAAGGGATTTGACCTCCATTCGTATTTTCATCAATCATCGAAATCAAAGCATTTCCCAAGCCGAAAGAAATTAAGACTCCTACAAAACCGATTGAGGTTGCTAGCGCAATCAATAGGTTACGCCACTTTCTTTCCAGAAAGTTATTTAAAGAAAGTTTGAATTTATTTTTCAATGATAATCCTTTATTTTTTGACTTCTTCAACGACTTCACCATCCTTCATTTTGATAATCACATCTGCATATTCAGCAACCTCTGGATTATGGGTTACAATCAATACTGTTTTCCCTGTTTGGGCTAAATTTTTAAATACTTCCAATACCATTTCTTGGGATTGAGAATCCAGCGAACCCGTTGGCTCATCTGCTACAATCATATCAGGCTGATTTACCAGCGCACGCGCTATTGCTACGCGTTGCTTTTGCCCGCCAGAAAGCTGTTTAACATTTTTAGCCATAAAAGGCTCCATACCCAAGTTACTTAATTGCTCCTTTGCAATCATTGTCATCTCCCTGTCAGATAAATCTTTGACATAGAGAGGTAGCTTGACATTGTCCAAAACAGACTGATGAGGAATAAGGTTAAAGTTTTGAAACACAAATCCAATCTTGTTTTTACGAAATTGAGTTAGTTCAATCTCTGATAAGTCACGGAGGGATTCCCCTTTAAATTCTAAAACTCCTTCATATTGTCTATCTAGACCGCTGATGATATTGAGTAGACTGGTTTTACCACAGCCTGATGGACCGTAAATCGCTGTAATTTTACCTTTTGCAATCTGCAGATTTATATTCTTTAAAGCCTGCTCTTGATGTTTACCGTCCAAGGCGTAAAATTTTGAAATATTTTTAATGGATAAAATGGACATTCTTTCCCCCTTGTTTAAAACTGTTATCGTCATACATCATACTTATAGAAAGTCCTTCAAGCTACTTCAGTACTGATTTACCCTATGGGCCTAGTACTTAGAATTTTCTCTCTATTTCCTAGTTTACTTTTTAATGTATATCAAGTAAAGTTTATTGTAACAAAAAAGCGACATTCCCTCAATGACAGAAATGTCACTCCTATAAAGCATTTAACAATACCTTTCTAAGTCTTC
>CAURTM010000053.1:0-8285 GCA_963527735.1 uncultured Streptococcus sp. | reverse complement strand
CGCTAAGTCTATCGGTCTGCCAAATACAGAAGCAGCGGTTGCTAAGGTCAATGCTGCTGTAACAGCTATCGAAGAAGCACTGAAAACTCCAAATGCTGACTTGACAGATGTTATCAAGCAAGCTACATCTGCGCAAAACTCAATCGTCAACGCTGTCCTTCGTGCTAATAACGGTAAACGTGATTTCCTTAATGGTAAAGCGATGAAACCAGGGACACAGTTCCGTGTTCGTAATGCACAAGGTGGTTGGGCAGGAATCGGTGAAGAAACTCAAAATCTAGCCAACGGCGAAACAATCAAGTATTTGACCTCAGGTGAAAATACAGATGCTAAACACCGTGTTGAAACTTCTGTTGATCTGAAAGCAGAACCTGTATATGCAGCCAACGGTAAGATTACAAAGATTATCTGGACGCTCATGTCTAACCCACGTCAGACTATGGGACTAACCAATGTTCGCCACTGGATCCAAATCCCTAGTCAGGTCAATATGCCGACAACCATTGTTGATGCATCCTATGTGAATACTGTGACGGGTTCTGCTCAAAAGGATATGACAGGCCTTCCTAACTCTACTACGCCATCTGATCACATGATGCCGGCAGAGTACAACGGTATGAGACGCGATTCGATGGAAGTTCGTGCCAAAGACAACTACAAGCGTGTCGATAGTGGTTTTGTATCATTGAATGACAGAGATGAGCAGTATAACCTCTTGAAAGCTCAGTCTTATCACAATACAGGGAACTCTGACAAATGGCGTAAGGCGACTTGGGAAAATAATATCAAGCCAGCCATTCTTTGGACCAATGAAGAACGTGTTCTTTGGAATAACGTTAACGTTGGTGACCGTGGACGTGTTGCGGTAACTCGTTTTGAAACAACAGTTCCAGATAACGTAACCAATGGTGACCTCAAGAACATGAAGGTTATGTATGGTGAAGGAACCCATTCGACAACTTGGGCAGGGATTGGTATCCATACCAACCCATTGGGGTTAAATAATGTCCAAGCCTATCCTTTTGTAGCTCGTGATAGTGGAACTTATATCGTAAATCAGGTTGAAGCACCATACAATACATCTGAGTTTAATAAGGCTGGATTGAAATGGTGGTACTCAAATAATGATACAAACCAAGCTTATACGGACCCTAACCAGTACTTAGTTCACCCAGGAACACAAAACTATGCTGGATCTAAAGGACCTGCTGGTACAACTATTGAATATCGTACAAAAGGTACCAATACAAAAGTAGAGGCTAACCAGGTTGGTCGTACACCAGGGGTATTTGAATACAATATTCATAGACAATTCCCAGATAAGACTGGTGCAGATACACCAGTTAAGTTTGTTGTGAAACCAAAAACTCCAGAAATCACAACAACTCTACAAGATAACGTTTCATCTCAAACCATCACTGTAGAAAATGCAACTCCAAACAAAAAAGTTGTTCTTTATAAGAATGGATCTGAGTTTGCTACAGTGACTGCCAATGCACAAGGTGTTGCTACCTTTAGCAATGTCCAAATGGCAAATCAAGATAGCTTTAATGCTAAGGTGAAAATTGAGAACCAAGCTTCTTATCGTGATACTGATGGAAGAGATAAAAACTATGTTGAGTCTGCCTTCAGTAACACTGTAAGATCTCGTTTCACAGATACAGAAAAACCACAAATTACGAAAATCGTAGCCAATAAGGGTGCTAAGGTAGATGATGCAAATCCTCGTAAGATTCTCGTTTATCGTGAAGAAGAGATTGATGTCGACATTAAGTTGACGGATAACACTGGACGACTAGATAAGATCAAAGTCCGTGATAATAATGGCAATGCAACAGCTCCAAGTGGCAAGTTTGAGACAAGTGATATTGTTGACAGTTCAAAACAAACAGCGATGAATTTCACGACAAATCAAAACAAACTTGGTCAAGAAGGAAGTGCAACAGCCAGTCAGCCAAGTGTTGTGAAATTGACAGGTCATGTCGGAAAAGCCTATACAGGTAATTCAGGTTCTTGGATTCGTTATGTAGCAGGTTATGACCGAGTTGGTTTGACAAATGACAATGGTACGACGAACGATAATAACGATGCAAAAATCACAGTTGAATATCGTCCACAAACAGAGAAGTACACACCAACAACTACAACTCAAAACGTAGATATCCAAGAAAATGGACGTGTTCGTTTCGATAATCCTGAAACTTATATCACCAACCGATCAAGTCTTCCGACTAACGGAACAACAGCTGGGGCTAAGACAACTTATGCTTGGGTTGGAGCTGAACCAACTAACTGGACAGCAGGCCAACATACACGTAACATTTTGGTAACTTACCCAGATGGTTCGACAGATACAGTTCCAGTAAACTTTAACGTTCGCGACCGTATTGCACCGAATGTAACAGTTCAAGGAAAAACACTTCCTACAACTCGCCCTACTGAATCGGATGCACCGCTCTTTACAGTCTATCGTGGCGCTACCTTTAACCCAATCGTTAAGGCTTGGGATAACTCAGGTAAGTTGACTAAATTGCAGATTAGAAACTTACCAGGTGGTGTGACATCAGGAAGCTTTACAGAGCAAACTGGTAAAACAGAAAGCAACAAGTATTCTGGACGTCTGATTGATGGAACAGTAAGTAATACTCAGACACTCGGTACGCATATTGCTGAAGTTGTTGTATCAGATGGAACAACTGAAACAACTCGTTACATGAAGTACCGCGTGGTCGATGTTGTTCGTAAAAATACTGCTACTAATGGGGAAGTATTTAAAAACGTCGGGGATACTCTAGGGGATGCTCACCAATATATTGCAACAACAGGAATTGCAGCTGGTACAGAACAAAGTGATACTTACTTCCCAGGTGGTATGACCTTCAAGTGGAAGGATGCCAATCGTTATGATGTAAGTAATGACAAACAATTACAAGCTCCAGGTAAATGGACGCATAATGCGATTGCAGAATTCCCAGCAGATACCAAGGATACAAGCAGCGAAACACGTACAGTCTTTGCGACTGATAAAGAAATTCAAGTTGCCTTGGTTGCTAGACCAACAAAACCAGCCATTAACGTGGACGATTTTGGTAACGCGACAGTAGCTCCAAAAACTTCAGAAAGCACTGTCAATCAGATGACTATTGCCTATACACAAAAAGGTACAAATGCTTCGAAAACGCTGACAGCCACAAAAGCAAGTAATGGTCGCTGGAGCTTGAATGAAACGCCTGCAGGTGTTTCGATCAATCCTACTACTGGTCAGGTGAACTTTACAGATGCAGCTGTTGCTACAAATACAACCATCACTTCGACGACTCGTACGTCAGATGGTTATTCAAGTGACCCTTCAACTGCTCGTAAGGTGGCAGGAGATACGGTTGCTCCAGTAATCACTGCAAACAATGCGACAGCAACATCAGGTGAGCACGTGGATATTCCATTGACAGTTGTCGATGAGGGTGTTGGTCTGGCTGATACAGATGGTGTTGTGATTACAGGCCTTCCTGCAGGATTGCACTATGAAAATGGTAAAATCACTGGAACACCTACAACTAAAGGTACGTCTACAGTGAAGATCGTTGCCAAAGATAAACGTGGCAATACTTCAACTAAGACAATTACCATCGCTGTTCAAAGTCAGGCTGACAAGTATAATGTAACAACTAAAAATAATGGCAACTTTTATGCAATTAAAGATGAAGATGTAGCTAACTTAACACCGAGAGACTTCGTCAATGGTACTATTCCAGAAACAGCTAAAGTCACATGGAAAACAGCGCCAACGACAGGTGAAGTTGGTTCAGGAAAAGCAGCTGCTGTCACGATCACTTATCCAGATGGTTCTACAAAAGACTTGAACTACACTTACCAAGTCTATCCAAAACTAGAAACTCTGACTAATAATGGTCAAACAGGTAACTTCCACTCTTTCAAAACGTTCAATAAGATCGGTGGAGACACATATGTTTATACAAACATGGTAAATCGCCAAGGTTTTGCTGGGCTACCTGTTAAGTGGAAATATGACTACCGTCTCAATAACGAAGGTGAGAACTTAACAACACCTGTAGGTAATGATTACTTTAGTAGAGTCTGGAATGTAGACAACATGGCTCATAAGACGGATTACAAGCTGACAGCGATTTATCCAAACGGACGTTTCGGTGCGGTAACTGCTGATAATCCAGCTCTTGAAAGTTCAACAACATGGCGCTACTCAGTTTATGATTATGGTGCTAAGCAAGTGTTTGAAACATCTCAAGGTGATCTTGCTGGTCTTGGTAGCATGGTAACAGCTCCAAAAGATGCTGTAGTTCCTAAAGATGGACGAACAGAGGCACCAGATGCGACGAAATATACATGGCACCAAGGTGAACAACCAAATGATTCAACTGTTGCGAATCCAGGTTTCTCTATCCATAGAGTTAATATGGAGCTTCCACCTGATTCAAGTACGGTAATTCATAAATTATCTGATAAAGCAAACTTTGAAATTCCTGTAGTTGTTAAAGTTAATCCAAAAACACCAGTTATTGTAGAAAATACAATTTCTGAAAAAGGTGGTTTGCCAAATCAATCTATCCAGATTGATAATGTTGTAGGAGGTGCGACTGTAACTCTAACTATTGGTGATAAGACATTTACGAAAACAGCTGGACCTAACGATACAAGTGTAACCTTTGGTCCTACTGACTTAAAAGCAGCTTATGACGCAAATAATGGCCTTCTTCCAACAGGAAATGTTACGGTTAAGCAAGAAGTGACTCGCCAAGATCCTAGCGATAATAATGCAAATAAAGTCTTGACCTCTGAAACAGCAACTGGAACGATCACTCGTGAAACGGAAGCTCCAGTAGCAACGGATACCGTTGTAGAAGTTAAACAAAAGAATGGTAGTTGGGCTCCAGTTCCTAAATCAACTGATGCAAATGGTCTTACAACGCATACTTTCTATGCAGGTGATGAACTTCGCTTTACAACTAAGTTCACAGATAACAGTGGTAAGATTGCAAATACCAAAGTTCGTCAAGGTTCAAATACAGCATCAGAAACAGATAACGTTCTACATAGTACTTGGGGAACTGCTGCGACAAATAATATCACAACAGTTACACCAGCTACTGCAACTTCACCAGCAACAGTTACACAAACTGGTACAGTGGATGCAAATCTTCAGTATAGTGACGGTCAACACGTTACTCGTGCTATTGTCGCAGAAGATACAGTAGGAAACCGTTCTGAGGGTAGCCGCTTCCGTCTGAAACAAGGTAAGTTGTCAGAGAAACATAGAGGTGTGGATCCAGAAACTAAGTTTGAAGTTGCAGATGTAAACAACTTGACAGCAGAAGAAAAAGCGAAAGTACTTGCAGCAATCAAAGCATCAAATCCACAAACGGACAAGCAAATCGCTTCATACACTCAAAATGATGACGGATCAGTCACAATCACCTACTTGGATGGAACAAGTAATCTCGTTCGTCCAAACGTTAAGTATGGTGTGGAAAAAGTTTCGGATAGATTCTATGCTGTAAAAGATGAAAATGTAAACGATTTGGATCTTCTTACTTTTGTTCGTGGAATTGGTGGAAAAGATTTACCAGAAGGTACAAAAGTTACTTGGGAAACAGCTCCTACCTTTAATGAGATTGGAAACCGTACAGCTTACTTGAAAGTTGAGCATCCAGACGGTACAGTTACCCCTCATATCGAATACAACTATACAGTTCTCAAAAAGCTTGAAACATTCACACGAGATGGTAAAACTGGTAAATTCTACGCCTTTAAAGCAGATAGTGGAACGGATAGAGTTACAGGTGGTAACTGGGCTAATAACATTGGTGGATTTACTAACCTATATGTAAATGATAATAAACTTAGTGACTCGAATAATCCGGGTAGTTACTCATTATCAAGCTTAACCTTTAAATACAAGCTGAATAATGATGAAAATGCTATTCAAACTGAGAAGGTTAATACTACCTTCAGTAACGTATGGCACACAACTAAGGTAAGTGATGCGGATAACCAACCTCTAGCCCACAATACGACCTATACCGCAGTTGCCAACTATTCTAGAGGACGTTTTGGTAATGCATCAAATGGTGATCCTGCCTTAACAAGTACTGTAAACTTTGACTACTCAGTAGTGGATCCAGTAGCTAAGAAAGTTTATGAAACAACAGTTGGGAATACAGGCCCACTAGCAGATATTATTAACACTCCAGGTAATGCCATTAAGAATACAGATATCGTTCTTACTACGAATCCTACTGATGGCACTTCTACAGCCGTTTCAAGTACTGATGCTAGCTCTGCTACAGCTGCTTCTGGTACGACAACTACTCAGACTGTTCCAATGCCAGATGGTGTAGATTTTGCATGGGATGGGAAAACAGCCCTAGATGCGGATAACATCGTTGCTGCTCCGGGTTACTATACACGAAATGTCAGAGTCACTCTACCACAAAGTACTACAGAAGGTGATTCAGCTAGAAACAGTCGAACAGTTCCAGTAACTATCAAAGTCAACCTACCAACACCACAAATCGCAGATGATCAAGTAACGAATACAGGTGGTCTTCCAGAAAAAGGAATCACTGTGACAGATGTGACACCAGGTGCGACAGTAACCTTGACAATTTCTAATAAAACAATCGGTACTAAAACATTTACTAAGGTAGCTGGACCTAACGATACAAGCCTGACCTTCACGCCAACAGACCTTGCAGAAGCTTACAATGCTAATAACGGTTTGCTTCCAACAGGAGACGTAACAGTTAAACAAAATAAAGACGTTTTTAATCCTGCAAATAACACAACAGAGAATTTTGAATCAGGAACAACGACTAAAACAATTACTAAGGAAACTGAAGCGCCGAATGTAGAAGTCGTTCTGCAAGTCAAGGATGGGGATAATTGGGTTGATCAACCTAAGAAAGCTGTTCGTAATACTGCTGCTGACGAAAAAGGACGTTCTGCTCAAGGATATGAACTTTTCGCCGGGGATGAATATCGCTTTGTTGTGAAAGCTACGGATAACAGTGGTAAGATTCGTAGTCTAGAAGTATGGGATGGTCGTAATGCCCAAACTAACATGACAGAAACGACTCATAATTCTAATGGAACGATTACAAATATTACTGGAACTCCGACAACAGCTACTACTACGGATCCAGCTAAGTTGACAATTGATGGTAAGTACAACGAAAACCAACGCTATTTACCAGCTAATGTTTGGACGCGTCAGATTCGTACAAAAGACCTTTCTGAAAATACGAATAATGACACTACATTTAAGGTTGTTCAAGGGAAATTAAGTGAAAAATTCCCAGGTAATGTTCCTGCGACAGTTCAAGTAACTAATGCAACAACTCCGTCAGCAGATGATAAAGAAAAGATTCTTGCAAAAGTGAGGGGAGCTAATCCACAAGAGGCAAATCGTATTAGTGGTTATGCAATTAAAGGTGATGGCGCTGTAGTAGATGGTAAAGTAACAGTAGTTATTACCTATAAAGATGGTACAACGAATGAAGTGAAAGTACCGGTATCAGATTCTGATCGTAAGTCTGAACAAGCCTCTCAATCAGCATCAGAATCAGCGTCAACAAGCGCAAGCCAATCAGCAAGTACAAGCGCGTCTGAGTCGGCAAGAACAAGTGCAAGCCAATCAGCAAGCACAAGCGCGTCTGAGTCGGCAAGAACAAGCGCAAGCCAATCAGCAAGCACATCGGCATCAGAATCAGCGTCAACAAGTGCATCAGCCTCAGCAAGTACATCAGCTTCTGAGTCAGCGTCAACAAGTGCGTCAGCTTCAGCAAGCACATCAGCTTCTGAGTCAGCGTCAACAAGTGCGTCAGCCTCAGCAAGCACATCAGCTTCTGAATCGGCATCAACAAGTGCGTCAGAGTCAGCAAGCACATCAGCATCTGAATCAGCATCAACAAGTGCAAGCCAATCAGCAAGCACATCAGCATCTGAATCGGCATCAACAAGTGCTTCAGAATCAGCAAGCACAAGCGCTTCTGAGTCAGCGTCCACAAGTGCATCTGAGTCAGCATCAACAAGTGCGAGCCAATCAGCAAGCACATCAGCTTCAGAATCAGCGTCAACCAGTGCGAGCCAATCAGCAAGCACATCAGCTTCTGAATCAGCGTCAACAAGTGCATCAGAATCAGCAAGCACAAGCGCTTCTGAATCAGCGTCAACAAGCGCGAGCCAATCAGCAAGTACATCAGCATCTGAATCAGCGTCAACAAGTGCGTCAACATCAGCAAGCACCTCAG
>CAURTM010000052.1:0-8535 GCA_963527735.1 uncultured Streptococcus sp. | reverse complement strand
TCCTCTTTGGCTTCGCCATCTTCTTTATCTACGCACTCGCAATCGGAAAAGCAGGTTAACTGACAAGCGCGAGATGAAGATAATACTCTTCGCAAATCAAATTCAAACCACGTCAACGTCGCCTTGCCGTACTCAAGTACAGCCTGCGGCTAGTTTCCTAGTTTGCTCTTTGATTTTCATTGAGTATAAGGTTTCATTTCAAGAGAAAATTCAGCAAATATTTCTATGATAAAAAGCATAAGAACAAGGTTTTGAAGACCTGAACTTATGCTTTTTTTACATTCTCAAAGACTGCTTATACTCAAAAAGCAGTTAGCAAATCCCAACTGCCTCTTATAACTACCTTAATTCTCTCTTTCCAACTCATACAAATCTGCGATAATAGCTGCGACATGTTTGATATCTCCCAGCATACCTCGCATTTCAAAATCAGCCAAGACAGGGAAACCAAAACGTTGACTGTATTGCTTGGCTGTCAGGCAGTATTGGTTATTAAAGTTACGATTTCCTGAACCAACCACACCAAAACACTTACTAGCATTGTCACCATAGGCGATAAAATCCCCAACGGGTGTCGTCAAAATCTCAACATCTCCGTTATCAACGCCATTCCCACCTTCGAGATAGGTCGGCAAAAAAGCGACATAGGGATGGTCCATTTCATAGAAATCTTGGCCTTCCTTGACCAAATCCTTGATATGAATCTTTTGAACCTCAATTCCCTCGTACTGGGACAAGAGATAGTCTTTCAAGCGCGTCACAAAACTTTCAGTGTTGCCACTCAAACTAATATAAACTAAAGAAATTGTCTTCATATGTACCTCCATGATTTTATTTTTAATCGAAAAAGAACTACCAAGATTGTAACTTGATAGCTCTTTTTTGTCAATACTTAAGCAACTTCTTCTGTTTCCTCTTCTGCCAAGGCTTTCTGTTGTCGCCACATCTTATAGAAGACAAGGGCTAGGAAGAGAATATTGATGACGATATAGAAAATGCTGACAGCTTTTGAACCAATACTCATTGTCAAACGCATAGTCTCATCTTGAACCAACTGCACAGCGTCCTGTAAACCAACATAGCCATAAATCGAACCGATAATAGCTAACAAAACATAGCCAACATAAGTATAGTTTGCATATTGCAAATTCTTACGAATAAGGAAGACAATCGCTACTACAACTAAAATAGCAGATAGCACAATCAAAGCAACATTAAAAATAGAATGAGATATTTCTGCCACTCTATAGCTATAATTAATGCTATCTTCTACCTGCTGAGCACTGACCCCTGCAACCTGTTTCTGAGCGGCAGCGGAACGAAGGACTTCTTTGCTAGGTATGGGACCCAACATTCCAAACAGAGATGAAACTGAAATAAGAGCAGACAAGATTAGCAAGACCCATAGATAAATCGGTTTCTTTTTCATGATAGAACCTCCTGATGTTATTATTGATATTATAGCACCTTTTGTAAGGGAATACAAGTCTTATAGTATAGTTTCTACCTGTTTTCGGTAGGCTTTGGGAGACTTTCCGCACAATTTTCGAAACACTTTATAGAAATATCCAAGGTTACTGTAACCAACAGCATAACAAATATCTTCGATACTGTCACTGGTTGAAAGCAAGAGCTGCTGGGCGGCCTTAATACGTTGTTTGTTTAGTAACTCTGCAAAGGTCGAATTGGTTTCACGCTTAATCAACTGACCTAGATATACAGGATTGATAAAAAGATCCTTACTGATATCCTTGAGGGAAAGTTCTTTCTGATAATCACGCCCAATGACTTCCAGCACACTGACCACATTTTCATTCATACGATATTGTCCAAAGAATCGAGTCAGAGTTCCCTTGATATAAGGAACCAATTCATCGAAGGATTGAATAGCATGAATCGTTTTGACGATATCCGTCATATCATCAGCTTTGAGATGTTCAAACAAGTGGAAAACATCCATGACAAACTGGATAAAAAGCTGTTTGGTAATCGGAACACGCGGCGTATTTTCAAGAACCACCTTCTCCAAAAGGTTCAACTCTTCCACGATTTGATTGAGATTTCCCTGAATGATAACCCTATAAATCGGTTCGTAATAGGCAAAGAGACTCTCAGACTGTTGTAGATTTACAGAACCGTAAAAGAGGGCTTTCTCAGCATTCAGCTTCCAGCGTTCAAAGTGTTCTTGATAAGGAGCTTCAAAGAGAGTAACGACTAAACCATCTAGGGGTTTATCAGAAATAAAAATCTGCCAGTCTTGACCCAAGACATAGTAGGGAATGGTAAAAGATCCTTGTTTTTCCTTGGATAGGCCTATCCACCAATTCTCCTCACCTCCTAGATAACTAACAAATCCAGCCTCATCTAAATCTTGACTAAGGGTCTGACTTTTCTTTCCTCTCTCGCCGAGCTGACCTGCAATCTTCTCCAGCAGATTTCCCAACTCTACCTTATCAACAGGTTTGACCAAATAGTCCACCACACTAAGGTTCATGGCTCTTTTTACATAATCAAACTCCTGATAACCCGAGAGAAGGATATAGGCAATATCTGGTAAGATTTCTTTCATCTCCCGAATCATATCAAGCCCTGTTTTATCGGGCATATTGACATCGGAAATGACCACATCGACAGGATTTTCCTGAACATATTCTAGGGCTTCATCGGCATGACTGGCTGTTGCGACGACCTCCATATCCCACTTATCAAAGGGAATCAAACGTTTCAGACCTTCTGTCACCATGTACTCATCATCTACTAATAATACTTTATACATTTTCTCCCTTTCTACTCATCTTGAATTGTAATACGATACTGAACACCTGCTTGCTCTGCAGAATCTATAGTAATAGCATATCGATCCCCAAAATAGAGCACAAAACGCTCATGTACATTGACAATCCCGATAGACTGCTTTTGTTCACTGTAACTGGCTTGGTGTTCAAAATGTCTCTGACTTAACTTTTCTCGAATACTTGTCAGTTTTTCAACCGACATTCCACGGCCATTATCGACCACCAAAATTTCTACAAAACCATCCTGTTTAAGCGCCTTGATGCTAATCACATTATCTGTCCGCCTGTGGTCAATACCATGCGCGAAATAGTTTTCTACCAGCGGTTGCAAGGTAAACTTGGGAATCTTCATATTCTCTAACTCTGGATCTATCTTGAAACCATAGGCAATGGACTTGGGATAGCGAACCATGCAAAGATAGCTATATTTACGGCAAAATTCTAATTCCTGTTTGAGAAGAGTTTCTCTTTCGTCAGAAATATTGTTCCGCAAGAGACTACTGAACTCATAAATGATATCTGCCAACTCGTCCTGACTCTGCATAACTGCATACATGCGCAAGAACTCCAGCGTATTATACATAAAATGAGGATTGATTTGCGCCTGCAAGGCCCGCATATTGGCATCTTTTTGACTGAGCTCTAGCTGATAAATATCATGGATGTTCTTTTCCAATCGATCCAACATATCATTGGTCGTCTCCGCGATTAAGAGCAATTCCTGATCCTTTTCAATTGTGTCAATACGAAGACCTTCTTCCCCTTGGGCAATAGCATGGATGGAATCCACCAAATCCACTACCTGCTTTTGATAGTTGGCAAAGGTCTGCCTCAAAGTCAGATAGAGAATGACAATAAAGAGAAGGCTCAAGCCCACAATCAAAGCAGAGCTGGTCACCGTTCCTTGTAAAACAAAATTTTTAGGAACTGCCACCTGAACCTGATATCCATGAGAAGTCATACCAACAAACCAGTTCTCATGTTCCCTATTGACCCTCTCACCAATATGAAAAATCTCCGTATCAAATGGTGATGTCACAGTAACAGCCATCGGAATATGACCTCGGGTATTGTCAATAGCATGATATAAAACTTCTGGATCCAAGGAAATATAAACAACCCCTATAGATTGATCCGTCGCTGGATCTAAAATAGGAACTCCAAAACTATTGGCCTCTGGTTTAAAGCCTTCCGCAAGTACCGAATGACCGCCTCTCTCATTTCTGCTCGAAACATAAACTTCTTTAAAGTCCTGCAAGACGATTGCAACACCCGTTATATAGTCATTCTGAACATACAGGTCATCGATATTTTCATACAGAGAAATAGAAGTTGACGAAGCTGCTTGATGCTCCAACAGCCAATAAAAATATTCAGAAGTTGACAGGCTAAAGTACTTATAAACCCCTTGTATCCGGTCTTGATTGGCTACTAAATCTTGTGCTAGCTGGGCTGACTCGCGATAATAATATTCCACCTCTTCGACTGTTCGAGTAGTTACACGCTGGGCCACTCTCTGAGCTTCCTTTTCCCGTGAATCCCAGTCAGCGTAAGAGAGTAAGATTGCAAAACTCGCAATAATAATCATCATAACTGAACTGTAGGTTCTTAGAAGCGTATGTAGCCAAAACTGCTTCATCCTACTTTGTCGCCAATTTTTCATGGATACTTTCATAGACTGGTTCCAACATATCACTGATAAAGAAATGCCACATCCCAATTCCTACAAAGAAAAGAAGAGCAGGCATATAGTAACCAATTGCCACAAGTAGCACAGTTCCAAGGAGAACCTTGGCCACAGCTGCTAGACTCATAAAGATGCCAATCAAGGATAGTTTGAGACGATTTCGATAGGACAAATCAAAATAAACTTGTAATTTCAAAGATACTGTATAAGCCAGAAACAGCAGGGCAACTACTAGGACATTCAAAAAGGTCGCAATCAAATGAATAATAGTCTGATGAGGCAATTGCACCAAGAGATACAGTCCATAGACCAAAACTAGATCCACCCCTAAAAAGCTATAGAAAATCAGGTTGCTTGAGACGAAATTTTGCTTATAAAGAGACCACGCCTCCTTCAAACTGTATTCCCGAAAGCTATAACCATGTTCTGCATACAGGCTCATCAAGGTAGCACTAGCCGGCGCTAGACCAAGGATAATCCCTCCTGCTAAAGTTAATAACCAAAAGAAGGCTGTCGCAATCATCCCTAAAAAGAAACGATTAAAGACAAAGTCTAAAAATCTACCCATGATATCCCCCTAAAAATAACTATGAAACTATTATATCATATTTCAAGCGTTTTCAAAAACTTCTAGTATCCATTTACAATCCCACCAAACCATGGTAAAATGAGAATTGTGAAAAAATTATCAGGAGACAATTCATGAAAAAATCTATCTTAACTACACTTCTTTTTGCAGTTCTTTACTTCCTCTGCATGGGGATTGGTGTCCTTTTGGGCAATCCCCTTGACCAAACTGGAAACATGTTTTATGCGCCTGCTTTTACTGCCCTTGTCGGCGGTAGCGTCTATATG
Organism: uncultured Streptococcus sp.; assembly: GCA_963527735.1. Lineage (GTDB taxonomy): Bacteria > Bacillota > Bacilli > Lactobacillales > Streptococcaceae > Streptococcus. The sequence continues at coordinate 3,198 of CAURTM010000052.1, read as the reverse complement.
ATCCTAGTCGCAAAAGTTCCGCGCTTTGGAGCCATTACCACTATCGGCCTTGTTATTGCTCTCTTTTTCTTGGGAACTAAACACGGTGCCGGTGCCTTCCTTCCTGGAATTATCTGTGGCCTCCTAGCAGATGGAGTAGCTCTTTTAGGAAAATATAAAGATCAAACAAAGAACTTCCTTTCTTTTATTCTCTTTGCCTTTAGCACATCAGGACCAATCTTACTTATGTGGATTGCGCCCAAAGCCTATATGGCTACCCTTCTGGCAAGAGGAAAATCCCAAGAATATATCGACCGTATCATGGTTGCTCCAAATCCTGGAACCATCCTTCTATTTATCGCAAGTATTGTCATCGGAGCCCTAATAGGTGCCTTGATTGGACAAGCCTTGAGTAAAAAATTTGCACAGAAAATCTGATTACTAAAAAAGAGCCACACGGCTCTTTTTTATTTATAGCTCAATTTCTTAGTCAAGAAATCTCCCAAGAATTGGATTGCAAAGATAATCAAAATGATAATGATGGTTGCCAAGATAGTCACATCGTGATTGTAGCGGTTAAATCCATAAGCGATGGCCACGTTACCGATACCACCAGCTCCAACCGCACCAGCCATAGCTGTTTCACCAACAAGGGAAATCAAGGTCACAGTCGTCACACGAATCAAATCTGGAAGACCTTCTGATAGGTAAACACCCACGATATCCCAGAAGGTCGCTCCACTCGCTTGAGCCGCCTCAATGACACCACCATCTAGCTCAGCCAATACCACCTGTACTTGACGAGCAAAAAAGGCAAAGACTGCAAAAGATAGGGGTACAATAGCCGCATTTGGCCCGATACTTGTCCCTACGATTAGGTGTGAGAAGGGTGACAAGACTGCCAAGAGAATGATAAATGGAACCGCACGGAAAATAGAGGTGATTTTATCCAAAATCCAGAAAACGACTTTATTTTCCAAGACACCACCTGGCGCTGTCAAGACAAGGAAGAGACCCGCAACAAGCCCCAAGAAACCTCCGATGATGAAGGAAAGAACTGTCATATAAAGAGTTAGGTAGATGGCTGTTCCCCAGCCTGCTTGACCAGCCCAGCCCATTTTATAGACATTTGGCAAATAGGTTTGAATCAATGATTCCATCTTACTGTCCTCCCTTCAATACTTTTAGTTGTACGCCTGCTTGACGAATGGCTTCTTGAGCACCTGCCAACGCTGCTTTTTCACCTGACAAGACCACAACTAATTCTCCAACAGGAGTGCCATCGAGGATTTCGATATTTCCATAGAGAATATTAGCCGTTACTTGGTAATGCTTGTACAATTCATTCAAAAGTGGCTCGTCTGTTGAAGCACCCGCATACTTGAGCTGCACCAAGAGGCTGTTTTCAGACAAGTGTTCCACGATTTCTTGCTTCTCGATTTTGACCATGGCTTCGTCAATACCTGTAGCTGTTGAGATAAAGTCTTGAGTCAAAGGTTGTTTAGGGTCTGAGAAGATTTCAAGGACACTGCCCTCTTCAATCAAATGCCCATCCTGCATAACTGCCACACGGTTGGCAATGTCTTTGACAATCTGCATTTCATGCGTAATCAAGACAACAGTCAAGCCTAATTTTTGGTTCAAATCTTGCAACAAGGCCAAAATCTGCTTGGTTGTCTTAGGGTCAAGGGCAGAAGTTGACTCGTCTGAAATCAAGATTTTTGGATCATTTGCCAAGGCACGCGCAATGGCCACACGCTGTTTTTGCCCTCCAGATAGTTGTGAAGGATAGTTTTCAGCACGGTCCGCCAAGCCAACCAAGTCCAACAACTTAGCTACTTTAGCCTTCTTTTCTTCCTTGCTGAGTCCAGAATGTTTGAGGGCAAAGGCTACATTCTCCTCTGCTGTCTTTTGGCTCATCAGGTTAAAATGCTGGAAAATCATCCCGATATCTTGACGTTTACGACGCAACTGCTCTGCCGTCAAGGTGACCTTACCATCAAAAATCACATCGTCGTCAATGGTAATTTTCCCTGCAGATGGTTTTTGCAAGAGGTTAATCACCCGTACAAGGGTTGATTTCCCTGCTCCAGAATATCCAACGATTCCGTAGATATCCCCTTCTTGGATGTGAATGGTCACATCCTTGACCGCTGTGATGGTTCTCTTCTTTTGATGAAAAGTCACATCGATCTGATCTAACTTGATAATATCTCTACTCATAGCTTCTAATCAGCTCCTCTACTAATTCAATATGGGTGTAATAATCGGCGATTCGCACGTTTTCATCTCCACCGTGGTCTCGACTATTGGCATTTCCTAGACCGAAGGCCACCATTGGCACCTCTAGGGCATCAAAGACCGTATGCATAGGCCCTGTCCCAGCTGTAGTCGGCAAGACTGAAACGCCCTGTGGATAGAATTTCTTGGCCAACTCGATCACATTGAGAATGGCTGGTGCGCTCATATCGCTTCGATAGCTCATCTCTCCCAAGGTATAGTATAATTCTACCTTATCAAAGCCATTTTTGTCTAGCTGTTTCCGAATTTTTTCCAGAACATCATGCGGTTCTAGACCAGGAACCAAACGAACCTCTAGCTTAGCACTGGCTTCTGCTGGCAAAATCGTTTTGACTCCTTGTCCTTGATAACCTGACTGAATCCCTTCGATATTAAGAGCTGGCTCAAAAAAGAAACGTTTTAGAAAGGCTACACGGTCCTCTTGTAAGAGAGGCAATTCCAAGCCATAAATCTGGCTGATTTCCCCAGGATTGCGTTGAGCATAGGCATCCACCAAGGCTAATTCTCGTTCATTCGGCTCTTGTACTTCTTCGTACAAACCTTCAACCAAGATACGGCCATCTGCGGCACGAAGGGACTGTAGGGCTTGAAGGAGGTACCAAGGAGCTGATTCCACAACTCCTCCATAACTAGAGTGGATATCCACATCCGCACTTTTTACCTTGGCATCAAAGGTCACAATCCCCTTATTTCCACCAGAAATTTCTAACTGCTCCAAGGCATTCTTGGTCCCTTGTTCCCAAACTAACAAATCTGCACCACGGAGTTTATCCGCATGCTTTTCTAGATACTTATCTAGGTCTGTTGAAGCCGATTCCTCCGCTCCCTCCATGATAAAACTGATATTGACAGGCAAATCATCATGGTGCTGCATGTATTTTCTCAAAGCACTCAAACGAGCTGTGATATGACCCTTAT
>CAURTM010000051.1:0-8631 GCA_963527735.1 uncultured Streptococcus sp. | reverse complement strand
TCGTTGGACTGATCATCGATGAAAACGACCGTTTTTACTTTGTGCAAAAGGATGGTCAAACCTATGCTCTTGCTAAGGAAGAAGGTCAACATACAGTAGGGGATACGGTCAAAGGTTTTGCCTACACGGATATGAAGCAAAAACTCCGCCTGACAACCTTAGAAGTGACTGCCACTCAGGACCAATTTGGTTGGGGAACTGTAACGGAAGTTCGTAAAGACTTGGGTGTCTTTGTGGATACAGGCCTTCCTGACAAGGAAATCGTTGTGTCCCTCGATATTCTCCCTGAGCTCAAGGAACTTTGGCCTAAGACGGGTGATCAACTCTACATCCGTCTTGAGGTGGACAAGAAAGACCGTATCTGGGGCCTCTTGGCTTATCAAGAAGACTTCCAACGTCTGGCTCGACCTGCCTACAACAACATGCAGAACCAAAACTGGCCAGCCATTGTTTACCGTCTCAAGCTGTCAGGGACCTTTGTCTATCTGCCAGAAAATAACATGCTTGGCTTTATCCATCCTAGCGAGCGTTACGTAGAGCCACGTTTGGGGCAAGTATTAGATGCGCGCGTTATTGGGTTCCGTGAAGTGGACCGTACCTTGAACCTTTCCCTTAAACCACGTTCTTTTGAGATGTTGGAAAATGATGCCCAGATGATTTTGACCTACTTGGAAGGCAATGGCGGTTTCATGACCTTAAATGATAAGTCATCTCCAGACGACATCAAAGCAACCTTTGGCATTTCTAAAGGTCAGTTCAAGAAAGCACTTGGTGGCTTGATGAAGGCTGGCAAAATCAAGCAAGACCAGTTTGGGACAGAGTTGATTTAGGGAGACATATGAGAAAATCATTTTACACTTGGCTCATGACTGAGCGCAATCCTAAAAGTAATAGTCCCAAGGCTATCTTGGCAGACCTCGCTTTTGAAGAATCAGCCTTTCCAAAACACACCGATGATTTTGATGAGGTGAGTCGCTTTTTGGAAGAACATGCCAGTTTCTCTTTTAACCTAGGAGACTTTGACGCTATCTGGCAAGAATACTTAGAACACTAGCATGAGTCATTGGGTTTGGGCTAGTAATTTCTCCACCCCTTTGCTATAATAAAAAGAAATAAAAGGATTAGAGAGGTTCTTTATTTGAAGGAACATTCAATAGACATTCAACTGAGTCATCCAGATGACCTGTTTCATCTTTTTGGTTCCAATGAACGCCATCTTCGTTTGATGGAAGAAGAGCTTGATGTGGTGATTCATGCTCGTACGGAGATTGTCCAGGTTTTGGGAGAAGAGTCTGCTTGTGAGGAAGCACGTCAAGTTATTCAGGCTTTGATGGTCTTGGTAAATCGTGGGATGACCGTTGGTACGCCAGATGTGGTGACTGCGATTAGTATGGTCAAAAACGATGAAATCGACAAGTTTGTCGCCCTTTATGAAGAAGAAATTATCAAGGACAATACAGGGAAGCCTATCCGTGTCAAAACACTGGGTCAAAAACTTTATGTGGACAGTGTCAAACAGCATGATGTGACCTTTGGAATTGGGCCAGCAGGGACAGGGAAGACCTTTCTTGCAGTGACCTTGGCTGTGACAGCTCTTAAACGTGGGCAAGTCAAACGAATTATCCTGACACGTCCAGCGGTGGAAGCAGGAGAGAGTCTAGGTTTTCTTCCGGGTGATCTTAAGGAGAAGGTAGATCCTTACCTTAGACCGGTTTATGATGCCTTGTATCAGATTCTGGGAAAAGACCAAACAACTCGACTCATGGAGCGTGAAATTATCGAGATTGCGCCCCTTGCCTATATGCGTGGACGGACCTTGGATGATGCCTTTGTCATTCTCGATGAGGCGCAAAATACGACTATCATGCAGATGAAGATGTTTTTGACTCGTTTAGGTTTTAATTCTAAGATGATTGTCAATGGAGATATCAGTCAGATTGACCTTCCGCGTAACGTCAAGTCCGGTTTGATTGATGCCCAAGAAAAACTCAAGAACATCCATCAGATTGACTTTGTTCATTTTTCAGCTAAGGATGTGGTTCGCCATCCTGTTGTCGCTCAGATTATCCGAGCTTATGAACCAGCTCCAGTTAAAAAAGAAGAGAGTGAAGAATTAGATCCTCAACCTCTATCTGAAGGATAGTTCTTTTGTACTTAAAGTTATCTCAATGCTAACTCTATAGTAGATTGAAGTTAGAATAGTACGTTGTGATTGCTAAAATATTTCTAGAAATAAATTTGACTTTCCTAATCGATTTGTTCATATTTTATTTCAATCTACTATAAATTTGCGTTTTAAATGTTTTATTTAATATCCTTATATTAGATTAGAAACGTTTTAAGTGGAAGAAATATATGGAATCAATCTCTTTAAAACTAGCTCAGTATCCCATTGTCGAGACTGATCGTTTATTGCTTAGACCTGTAACCTTGGATGATGCAGAAGAAATGTTTGACTATGCCTCGGATAAGGATAATACACGTTACACTTTTCTAACCAATCAAAATTTAGAAGAAACAAAAAATAATATTGCTCAGTTCTACTTGGCTAATCCCTTGGGACGTTGGGGAATAGAACTAAAAAGCAATGGCAAATTTATCGGAACAATTGATTTGCACAAGATTGATCCTGCTCTTAAGAAGGCGGCTATTGGCTACATTATCAATAAAAAGTATTGGAATCAAGGATTAACGACAGAAGCCAATCGTGCCGTAATTGAGCTAGCTTTTGAGAAGATAGGAATGAATAAGTTAGTTGCTTTACACGATAAGGATAATCCCGCGTCAGGAAAGGTCATGGAGAAATCAGGCATGCGTTTTTCCCATGCAGAACCATATGCTTGTATGGACCAGCATGAAGAAGGCCGAATCGTTACAAGAGTTCATTATGTCTTGACCAAGGAAGACTATTTTGCAAATAAATAAGCAGTTGAGAAGAAATTTTCAACTGTTTTTTCTTTCTCTTACGAATAATCTAAGAGAGGAGAATATATGGAAGCAATTATCGAGAAAATCAAAGAGTATAAAATCATTGTCATCTGTACTGGTCTGGGCTTGCTTGTTGGCGGATTTTTCCTGCTAAAGCCAGCTCCACAAACACCTGTCAAGGAAACGAATTTGCAGGCTGAAGTTGCAGCTGTTTCCAAGGATTCATCGACCGAAAAGGAAGTGAAAAAGGAAGAAAAGGATGAACCCCTTGAACAAGATTTAATTACAGTAGATGTCAAAGGTGCTGTTAAAGCACCTGGAATTTATGATTTGCCGGTAGGTAGTCGGGTCAATGATGCTGTTCAGAAGGCTGGTGGCTTGACAGAGCAAGCAGACAGCAAGTCGATCAATCTAGCTCAGAAAGTCAGTGATGAGGCTCTGGTTTACGTTCCAACTAAGGGAGAAGAAGTAGCTAATCAACAGACTAATTCTGGAGCGCCTTCTTCAACAAGCAAGGACAAGAAGGTTAATCTCAACAAGGCCAGTCTGGAAGAGATTAAACAGGTCAAAGGACTGGGTGGCAAACGAGCCCAGGACATTATCGACCATCGTGAGGCAAATGGGAAATTCAAGTCGGTTGATGAACTCAAGAAAGTCTCTGGAATTGGTGCCAAGACCATAGAAAAGTTAAAAGATTATGTTACAGTGGATTAAGAATTTCCCCCTTCCCCTAATCTATCTGAGTTTTCTATTGCTTTGGCTTTACTATTCTATTTTCTCAGCATCCTATCTTGCTTTGTTGGGCTTTGTTTTTCTGCTAGTCTGTCTCTTTTTCCAATTTCCTTGGAAATCTGCTAGCAAAGTTCTAGTGATTTGTGGAATCTTTGGCTTCTGGTTTCTGTTTCAAAATTGGCAACAGAGTCAAGCGAGTCAAAATTTGGCTGTTTCTGTTGAAAGGGTACGGATTTTGCCCGACACTATTAAGGTTAATGGTGATAGTCTATCCTTTCGTGGCAAGTCTGATGGACGCATTTTTCAAGTCTATTATAAACTCCAGTCTGAGGGGGAAAAAGAAGCCTTCCAAGCTTTAACCGATCTTCATGAGATAGGACTAGAAGGAAAGCTTTCGGAGCCAGAAGGGCAGAGAAATTTTGGTGGCTTTGACTACCAAGCTTATCTGAAGACTCAGGGAATTTACCAGACTCTCAATATCAAAAGAATACAGTCACTTAAACAAGTTCGTAGTTGGGATATAGGTGAAAACCTGTCCAGTTTACGTCGAAAGGCTGTGGTTTGGATTAAGACGCACTTTCCAGACCCTATGCGCAATTACATGACAGGGCTCTTGCTAGGACATCTGGACACCGACTTTGAGGAGATGAATGAGCTTTATTCCAGTCTAGGAATTATCCACCTTTTTGCTTTGTCGGGTATGCAGGTAGGATTTTTCATGGATGGATTTAAGAAACTACTTTTGCGATTGGGCTTGACCCAAGAAAAGTTGAAATGGCTGACTTATCCCTTTTCCCTTATCTATGCAGGGCTGACAGGATTTTCAGCTTCGGTCATTCGCAGTCTCTTGCAAAAGTTACTGGCTCAACATGGTGTTAAGGGTTTGGATAATTTTGCCTTGACGGTTCTTGTCCTCTTTATCATCATGCCAAACTTTTTCTTGACAGCAGGAGGAGTCTTGTCCTGTGCTTATGCTTTTATCTTGACCATGACCAGCAAAGAAGGGTTGGGGCTTAAGGCTGTTGCCAGAGAAAGTCTAGTCATTTCCTTGGGAATATTGCCTATTTTATCCTTTTATTTTGCGGAATTTCAACCTTGGTCCATCCTTTTGACCTTTGTCTTTTCCTTTCTATTTGACTTGGTCTTCTTACCGCTCTTGTCTATCTTATTTGCCCTTTCCTTTCTCTATCCAGTCATTCAGCTTAATTTTATTTTTGAATGGTTGGAGGGAATGATTCGCTTTGTATCACAGGTGGCAAGTAGACCTCTTGTCTTTGGACAACCCAATGCATGGCTTTTAATCTTATTGTTAATTTCCTTGGCTTTAGTCTATGATTTGAGGAAAAACATTAAAAGGCTAGCAGTATTGAGCTTATTGATTACAGGTCTCTTTTTCTTGACCAAGCATCCACTGGAAAATGAAATTACCATGCTGGATGTGGGGCAAGGCGAAAGTATTTTCCTACGGGATGTAACTGGGAAAACCATTCTCATAGATGTGGGAGGTAAGGCAGAGTCTGATAAGAAAATCGAAAAATGGCAAGAAAAGGCGACGACCAGCAATGCCCAGCGAACCTTGATTCCCTATCTAAAAAGTCGAGGAGTAGCCAAGATTGACCAGCTGATTTTGACAAATACGGACAAGGAACATGTTGGAGATTTGTTGGAGGTGACCAAGGCTTTCCATGTAGGCGAAATTTTAGTGTCCAAAGGCAGTTTGAAACAGAAGGAATTTGTGACAGAACTACAAGAGACACAAACCAAGGTGCGTAGTGTGACAGTAGGGGAGAACTTATCCATTTTTGGAAGTGAGTTAGAAGTACTATCTCCAAGGAAAATGGGAGATGGAGGTCATGAAGATTCTCTGGTTCTTTATGGGAAACTTTTGGATAAGCACTTTCTCTTCACTGGAAATTTGGAGGAGAAAGGAGAGAAGGACTTGCTGAAGCATTATCCTGACCTAGAGGTGGATGTTTTGAAAGCTAGCCAGCATGGCTCTAAAAAATCATCAAGTTCAGCCTTTCTAGAACAGCTCAAACCAGAGATGACTCTCATCTCAGTTGAAAAGAACAATCGAACCAAACTACCTCATCAGGAAACTTTGACACGACTGGAAGGTATCAATAGTAAAGTTTACCGAACTGACCAGCAGGGAGCTATACGCTTTAAAGGGTGGAATAGTTGGAAAATAGAAAGCGTTCGATAGGAAGGATAAATACTATATATTAGTAAAATAAACTAAAAATCTGTTGCATAATAATGATAAAAACGATATAATAAAAGCGTCTTCAATATTGATGATATAAAATCATTAAAAATTAGTAAAAATCGTTTAATTAGTTAGTTTATGATTATTGGTCTTTTTCAGTCCAGTATATCTGCTGTGAGCGTTCTTAAAACTTATAGGTATGATTGGAATACCTACTATAAGTCTAGTATGAATTGCTAGAGATATAACTATATTAATCCCCTGTTATGGTATCGTTATGACAGCTATTCTGAATATAAAATTGGTTCTGGTTGGAATTACAATCGTTATGAGGTAATAAACTACTCCAGCGGATGCTATTAATCCTTAAAGAGTGATAAAAAGGAGGGCTAGATATGTTGCATCTTACTCATGTGACCTTAAAAACGCGACAAGTCATCTTACAAGATGTTGATTTTACATTTGAAAAGGGTAGGATTTATGGTATTCTTGCTATCAATGGCTCTGGAAAGACGACACTGTTCCGCGCCATTAGCAATTTAATTCCTATAAGTAGTGGAAATATTGTAGCCCCTCCTTCTTTATTTTATTATGAAAGCATTGAATGGCTGGATGGAAACTTAAGTGGGATGGACTATCTTCGCCTGATCAAGAACATCTGGAAGTCAGGGCTGAACTTGGGGGATGAAATTACCTATTGGGAAATGTCTGACTATATCAGCCTTCCCATTCGCAAGTATTCCTTAGGCATGAAGCAACGCTTGGTGATTGCCATGTATTTCCTCAGTCAGGCGAAATGCTGGCTTATGGATGAGATTACAAATGGCTTAGATGAGTATTATCGACAGAAGTTTTTTGATAGGCTAGCACAAATCGATAGACAAGAACAGCTGGTTCTTTTAAGTTCCCACTATAAGGAAGAGTTGCTTGATGTCTGCGATAGAGTAGTAACCATTCATCAGGGGCAGATAGAAGAGGTTTAGTTTATGAAAGATGTTAGTCTATTTTTATTGAAAAAAGTTTTCAAAAGTCGCTTAAACTGGATTATCTTAGCTTTATTTGTATCTGGACTCGGTGTTACCTTTTATTTCAATAGTCGGACTGCAAACTCTGTCAGCTTGGAGGGAGGGTTGGAAACTCGTCTTGTAGTAATTGAGAGAGTCATCAATGAATATGAAGAGAAACTCTCCCAAATATCTGATACCAGCTCGGAGGAATACCAAATTGCTAAAAATAATTTAGACGTGCAAAAAAATCATTTGACTCAAAAGACAGAAATTCTGACTTTATTAAAAGAAGGGCGATGGAAAGAAGCCTACTATTTGCAGTGGCAAGATGAAGAGAAGAATTATGAAATGATATCAAATAACCCGACTATTAGCTCTGACTTTAAAATGGCGGTTGACCGCCAACGAAAGATTTACCAAGCCCTGTATCCCTTGAACATAAAAGCACATACTTTGGAGTTTCCGACCCACGGGATTGATCAGATTGTCTGGATTTTAGAGGCTATCATCCCAAGCTTGTTTGTGGTTGCTATTATTTTTATGCTAACGCAACTATTTGCAGAAAGATATCAAAATCATCTGGACACAGCTCAGTTATATCCTTTTTCAAAAGTGGCATTTGCCATGTCCTCTCTTGGAGTTGGAGTGGGCTATGTAACTGTGCTGTTTATCGGAATCAGCGGATTTTCTTTTCTAGTGGGAAGTCTGATAAGTGGTTTTGGACAGTTAGATTATCCCTACCCGATTTATAGCTTAGTGAATCAAGAGGTAACTATTGGAAAGATACAAGATGTGTTATTTCCTGGCTTGTTCTTAGCTTTCTTAGCCTTTATCGTCATTGTGGAAGTAGTGTACTTGATTGCTTACTTTTTCAAGCAAAAAATGCCTGTCCTTTTTCTTTCCCTCATTGGGATTGTTGGCTTGTTGTTTGGTATCCAAACAATTCAGCCTCTTCAAAGGATTGCACATCTGATTCCCTTTACTTACTTGCGTTCAGTGGAGATTTTATCTGGAAGATTACCTAAGCTGATTGATAATGTCAATCTAAATTGGGACATGGGGCTAGTTTTACTTCCTTGCCTGATTCTCCTTTTGTTAGTGGGTATTCTATTTATCGAAAGATGGGGAAGTTCACGTAAAAAGGAAGGTTTTAATAGGTCTTAGCATTCCTATACGGAAGGTGAGGAAAAAACTAACAGAGGGAGGGAAGCAACTAGGTTCTCTCTTTTTGATTCGAAAACCAAGCCAAAATACAAACAGAAACTTTTCAAAAAAATAACTTTTTATCTTGACAAGAGCTAGAAAACTTGGTATCATATAAAAGTTGAGAAAAGCAGAAGTGAGAGCTTCTCGCCTTGTGACATTAAGTTGCCTGGCCCTACGGATGAAAAGTTTCTAAGAAACGCTATCATAACGTGCGGGCTTGTATATTTACGAGTCCGCTATTGTTTTTCTCTAATAAAACAAAAGAGGTGAAAACCATAGCAAAGCAAGACTTATTCATCAATGATGAGATTCGTGTACGTGAAGTTCGCTTGATTGGTCTTGAAGGAGAACAGCTAGGCATTAAGCCACTCAGTGAAGCGCAAGCTTTGGCTGATAACGCTAATGTTGACCTAGTATTGATTCAACCCCAAGCCAAACCACCTGTTGCAAAAATTATGGACTACGGTAAGTTCAAATTTGAGTACCAGAAGAAGCAAAAAGAACAACGTAAAAAACAAAGTGTTGTTACTGTGAAAGAAGTTCGTCTAA
>CAURTM010000050.1:0-8748 GCA_963527735.1 uncultured Streptococcus sp. | reverse complement strand
CCATGAGTTAGCCAAACCCTTTGAGATTCTATTTTTAGATGAACCTTCAAATGACTTGGATCTTGAGACGGTTAATTGGCTAAAAGGTCAGATTCGTAAGATTAGGCAAACTGTTATTTTCATCTCCCATGATGAAGACTTTCTTTCTGAAACGGCAGACACTATTGTTCACTTGCGACTGGTCAAACACCGTAAAGAAGCGGAAACGCTAGTAGAGCATTTAGATTATGATAGCTATAGCGACCAGAGAAAGGCTAATTTTGTCAGACAAAGCCAGCAAGCTGCTAACGATCAAAGAGCCTACGATAAAACCATGGAAAAACATCGGCGAGTCAAGCAAAATGTAGAAACTGCGCTTCGAGCTACTAAAGATAGTACTGCCGGTCGCCTATTGGCTAAAAAGATGAAAACTGTCCTCTCTCAAGAAAAACGCTTTGAAAAGACAGCTCAGTCCATGACCCAAAAACCACTTGAAGAGGAAGAAATCAGACTTTTCTTCTCAGATATACAGCCATTACCAGTTTCTAAAGTCTTAATCCAACTGGAAAAAGAGAATTTGTCCATTGGTGAGCGAGTTTTGGCTCAAGGACTACAACTAACTGTCCGTGGCCAAGAAAAAATCGGTATCATTGGCCCAAATGGTATTGGGAAATCGACTCTGCTAGCCAAGTTTCAACAACTGCTAAGTCAAAAAAGAGAAATTTCGCTTGGTTTTATGCCACAAGATTACCACAAAAAACTGCAATTGGATTTATCACCAATAGCCTACCTCAGCAAAACTGGAGAAAAAGAGGAACTACAGAAAATCCAATCTCACTTAGCCAGTCTCAATTTCAGTTATCCAGAAATGCAGCATCAAATTCACTCCTTATCTGGCGGACAACAGGGGAAACTCCTGCTTTTGGATTTAGTCTTGCGCAAACCAAACTTTCTTCTTCTGGATGAACCTACACGAAACTTTTCTCCCACTTCTCAACCCCAAATCAGAAAACTCTTTGCCACCTATCCAGGCGGTCTCATCACTGTTTCCCATGACCGTCGTTTCTTAAAAGAGGTCTGTTCAATCATCTATCACTTAACAGAGCACGGTCTGGAGGTAGTTAATTTATAAGATTCATACTCATGAGGATAATTTTTTGCTTTGGAGTGCTATTTAAACATTATAATCAGTGAATAAATCTTATATCCACATTCAAGTCAATAATTTCTTGTAATCAACTCTAAATAGACGGATAAAAACTACTTCTAACTATCAAAAAACGAGCACCTCCTCAGTTGGAAATGCTCGTTTTCTTATGTTGCCATGGTTTATAATTACAATGAGAAATAGGAAACAGACTTGAATGGAAAAATCTCCTAGATCTACGACCACAAACTTTTTATATACCAACTTTTTTATTCTGCTGGTTTTTCTTGATTTCCAGTACTTATTGTAGATTCTGTTGTTTCCTTTTCTGAAGCTGGTTCAGCAGGTTTAGAATCTCTTGTATTGCTTGGTTTGTTTTCGTCACTGGCAGTTTCACTGTTAGATTCCGCAGCTGCTGATGTCTCAGTTTCGGGACTTGTGTTCTCACCATTTGCTTCAGCATTTGTCTCTGGACTTGCTTCTTCACTCGCACTTGATTTTGACTTGATTTCTTGATTCAAGACCAGAATAGCTTTTGTCAATTCAAGTAAAGCGGCTTTATCCTTACTCTTAGCAGAAAGTTGATCTAGTAGAGCATCCACCTTATCAAAGTCCTCATCAGAACCCTTATTGTTTTCTAAGTAAGTGTGAAGTGACATGAGGATATTGTAAAGTTTTTGATAGAGTACAAGTGTCTGAGGATCTTGCTCAGCATTTTCTTTCTCTTGTTGAAGGGCGCTAGCGATACGAGTCAAGACATCTTTTACCTGACTGTTTACTTCATCCAAGTCTGCATCAGCCTTGTTTGTAGCAGCTTTGAGATTTTCTACTTCTTCTGCCAAGGATTGTCTGATTCCTTCTTCTTGGATTTGTTCCAAGAGTTGAGTTGCTTTACTCAAAAGACTTTCTACTTCTTCCTTGCTAACATGATTGACATGTTCTTCAGGCATAAAGTCTCCGTACAATTCTTTCAAGAAGCCATAAATAGCTGTCTTGGCACTTTGATTATCAACTTTTTCAGTATCTAGAACTGTCTGAGTCGATTTAGCAGTAGTTGGCTGAGCTTTCAAAGCTTCTTCCACTTCTTGTTTTGCCTGATAGATGCTTGGGAATAATTTGTTCAATTCCGCTGCCTTAAGGAAGGATTGAGATTGATACAAGGTCCAAGTCAACTGAGCTACTTTGTTTCGAAGTTCATCACTCAAACGACCGTCATTTACGTGTTCGTAGAAATACTTGATGTATTCTACAGTTGTAACACCTGTTCGATCATTAAAGTCTTGAAGAGCTTGAAGTTGTGATTCAACCGCTGCTAAACCAGCCTCATCTTTAGCCAACTTAGCTTCTTGGAGTCGAACGAGAAGGTCTTTCTTAGGAAGCCCATAAGAGTCTGTATCCAGTGTGTTGATTTTATCAATCAAGGCCTGATATTTCTTATCTAGAGCGCTTGTTTCAACAGGTTTGACACTTTCATCAATATGGATATATTGCTTATCAAAGAGATCAAGTGTCGCAAGATAACCTGCTGTAGAGTTAGTTGCCAGTTTCTTCATGTTCTCAGTAAACTGACCCAAGGCTAACTCAATCTGTCTTTGTTCGATAGGCTTGTCTTTGTAGATGCTTCTGCTATCAGCTAGAAGTTGATCTACTTTTTCCAAGACTGCCTTCTCATCAAAAGCTCCAGGTTGATAGTTGGATTGGAGGGCTGGAATCTTGTTTTTCAAAGCTACTTCATAGCCCTTAGTTTGAACCTTGATGTAGTGATTGTGGTCGCCATGAGGAATCACAAAACTACCATTTTCTACCTGTAAGCTATACGGAGACACACCATCTCGCAAAGCAGTGGTATAGAGTTCATTTAGGAAATCAAGTTCTGGATTGCCAGTTTGGAGTGGCAAACGAACATGTTCCTTACGAACAGCATATGGGTGGATATGAGTTGGATCGTAGGCTTGGTCTGGATTTCCAAAGACAAAGAAGCCGTTTGAAATTCTAATCGCTTCAAGTGGAACTCCGTATGTTTTAGAAATATAAGCAATCTTTTCTTCATCGCTAGCATCTCTTGAGAAAGACTCTACCGTTTTAGCAAGAGGTTTTACAGGTTCTGCATCATGATGTGTTTTCAAATGATCATGTGCGGCCTTAATTTGCTCCGCTGTCAAGTCCTTCTTGAAGAAGTAATGATTATGGTCACCGTGACTCATGACAAATCCTTGATTATCCTCACTAATGACACGATCGGCATCAAAACCATGATCATGATCTTCATCATGATGGTGTCCATGATGATCTTCATCGTGATCGTCATCATGAGCTGGATTTGGTGTTGCTGTATTTGCCTCTTTCAAATGGTCTTGCGCCGCCTTAATTTGCTCTGCTGACAAGTCCTTCTTGAAGAAGTAATGATTATGGTCACCATGACTCATGATAAATCCTGATTCATCTTCCGCAATAATACGATTAGCATCAAAATCATGGCCGTGTTCTTCACCGTGATGGTGATCATGCTCTTCTTCATCGTGATCGTCATCATGAGCTGGATTTGGTGTTGCTGGACTTGCACCTTTCAAGTGGTCTTGCGCTGCCTTGATTTGATCAGCTGTCAAATCCTTCTTGAAGAAGTAATGATTATGGTCACCATGACTCATGATAAATCCTGCTTCATCTTCAGCAATAATACGATTGGCATCAAATCCGTGTCCACCTTCTTCATGTTCCTCATGTGAAGTTCCTGGATTGATTGGAAGAGATGGCGAAGGTGTTGTTAGACCATTATTTGGAAGAGTCGGTTGACCAATTTGATTCGCCTTAAGGATGTAATGGAAATGATCACCATGTCTGACGATATAAGCTGTAGATGTTTCTTCAACGATATCTTTTGGATTAAAGATATAGCCATCAGAAGTTGAAGAGAGTTCCTTACTTATCGTTGAAGAAGAAGGATTGTTTGAAAGACTTCCTAGTCTAGACGCTACTTCATGAGGTTTTTCATTTGTAGAGACCGTAGAACCAGTTCCACCGATAGGCACCATTCTAGCAATCTTTTCTTCTAAAGGAGAGAGCTTGCTGTAAGGAATAAAATGATAATGGTTGCCATGCGGAATCGCAACTCCATTCGGTGTACGACTGACAATTTTAGCAGGGTCAAAGACTAAACCATCTGATTCACTGTAACGTTGGTTGCTAGGTAAATCATAGAGTTCTTTCAATAGACTTTGGAGATTGTCAACTTTGCTTTCTGGCTTGCTAGTTGATTCTTTTCCTATAGCTTGATTAGTATTGTCACTAGCTGTTGAAGAATAGCTTAACTGGCTCGGTTGCGTATTTTTACCAGCCAGATGAGCTTTAGCGGCTGCTAATTCACTAGCAGATAAATCACTTTTTGGAATGTAGTGATAGTGTCCTCCGTGAGGAACGATATAAGCATCACCCGTATCTTCAATAATATCAGCTGGATTAAAGACATAGCCATCATCTGTCGTATAGCGTCCCTGAGACCTTGCTACAGCAACATCAGAGCTGACCTTCTCCTTATCTTTGATATGTTCTTGTTTTTGACGGTTGATTTCATCTTTGGTTCGAACATTATCAGCATGAGCTGCATCTTTCAGATAGACATAATATTTTCCATCGACCTTGATGATATAGCCACCCTTGACTTCATTGACAATATCTCCATCCTTAAGTTGATAGTTTGGATCCTTCATCAAAAGTTCTTCACTAAAGAGGGCATCATAAGGAACTTTCCCATTATAGTAATGATAGTGGTCACCATGTGACGTCACATAACCCTGATCTGTAATTTTGATGACAATTTGCTCAGCCTGAATTCCTTCTTTTTGACTAACCTGATCTGGTGTCAGGTTTTCACTTTTCTGACTTGACTGACTACCATCCACATAAGAGACACGATTATTGTCCTTATTTTCCTGCGAGCGATGCTGGTTCAGTGCATAGGCGCAAAGACTCAAGGATACGATAACAGCAGATCCAGCTGCTATATATTTTTTACTGAATTTCATAAATCCCTCATTTCAATAAATGATGAAGCTTTTTTAACTTCTTTTGCTTGGTTAAACAGTTTTTTCTAAACTGGTTATTTAACCAATTAATTAACCAGTAAATAGTTTACCTTTTTTAAGCTTATCTGTCAAGATTTTTATGTTATTTTAATCATGACTACCCCTAAAACGGGTGGTTTGCCTGTCTCACACCTGACTTAGCGAAACGGACTGAAAGTCACGTAATCAAAAATATCGCCCCAGCTGGAGCGATATTTTTATTTTTTCTTTTTAGATGGTGTGTGGATGGCAATCTTCACTTCAAAGATTGTTCCTTTCGGTTTATTATCTTTGACAGTAATGGTTCCTTTTAAAGCATCTACAATTTGCTTGGCTAGGGATAATCCTAAACCGAAACCACCTTTTTGACGGGTTCTAGCCTTGTCCACTCGATAAAAACGATCAAAAATTTTCTTCTTATCTTCTGCTGAAATACCGACTCCATTGTCGGAAACCAGTAAATACAGATTGCGATCGGTCGCTGAGATAAGAAAATCAATTTCACCATCCTCTTCAGTATACTTGACAGCATTATCAAATAGGATAGTCATCAACTGCTTCAAGAGAAGCTGATCTGTGACAATCGGACGATGAATCCGATTTTCAAAACGGAAGACACGGTCATTTTCCGAAGCAATCATCTCATAGTTTGTGAAAGTTGTATTAAAAAAGCTAGTTGGAACTTCTGCAAGCTCCGGCTTAATCCCATCATCTCTCCGAGCTAAGTTCAGCAAGTTTGTCGTCAAAAAACGCATATTTCTGACTTCTTCCAAACTCGATGCAATGCTTTCACTCACATCCATAATGGTAGCTTCTGGCTTACGAAAGAGGGTCTCTAAGCGATTTTGCAAAACTGCAAGTGGAGTTCGTAACTCATGACTGGCATTTTCCACAAAGGACTGTTGCTTCTGCATGCTCTCAAGCAGGGGCCTAACACTGACCCTAGCTAGATAGAGACTGGCAAGCAAAGACAAAATCCAGAAACTAGCCATCACAATCACAATCAATTGCTCATGCTTTTGACTTGCTTGCTCCAACTGACTGGTATTAATCAAGACAGCCGCATACTTGATATTGGTTGAAACCGAACTGATATTGGTTTCCATCAAGATCATGCGATAGATTTCTTCTTGTCCATAGCTATTAAAAACCTGAATCTGGTAGATATGGCCTAGTTCTTTCTTTTCTAACTTAATCTTATCCAATCCCAAAAATCGGTTTCCAGAAAGGAGCTGGGTAAAATTTTTATCAAAAAGAATGACTTCTGTGTTGGAACTGACATTGGGTTTTACTTCAGTCTTGCTAGTATCTGTAGCGGCATTCTCTAAATCTTTAATCTCTTCTGTTGCCCTATTTACTGCCAGCTGAATAACTGCCTGAGGATTTTCACTCAGTCCATGAAGCTTATCATCCACCGAAGTATAGAGACTCGAATGCATGACTTGCAAAATAATCAGAGTCATGGTAGAGAAAATCAGAGTGAAGACACCAAAGTTGCGGATAAAATAACTAAAGTCATCCGCATACCATGTTTTTTTTAGTTTACTGAACATCTTTTAAAATATACCCAACACTGCGCAAGGTTTGTAAATTCTCTGCAAAAGTGGTTCCTTTTAATTTCTTACGGACTTTTGAAACATAGACTTCGACAACCGAAATCGTTGTGTCACTATCAAATCCCCATAGACGATCAAAAATCTGAGTCTTAGGCAAAATAACATTTTGATTTTGAAGGAAATAAACTAATAAATCGAACTCTTTCCCCAGCAATTCGACAGGAGTATCTTCGACTTTAACGGTATTGGTTGACAAATTAACCACAATATTTCCATAAGTCAAGGTGTTTTCATTAAATTTACCTGAACGTTTGAGAAGAGCCTGAATCCGCATTTTGAGTTCTTCTAGGTAGAAAGGTTTAGTCAGATAATCATCTGCTCCCAATTCAAATCCATGTCCCTTGTCATCCAAACTTTCCTTGGCAGTCATGATCAGAACTGGTGTCGTAATTCCTTTTTCACGCAATTCTTTCAAGACTTGGAAGCCATTTTTTTCAGGCAACATTAAATCGAGCAAAATCAAGTCATAGACGCCACTTTCAGCTTCGTAGAGACCTTCTTCCCCATCAAATACCTGCATGACATCCGCAAAATCGTCTAAAAAGTCAAATACTGAATTTGACAGGCCTAGGTCATCCTCAACTAATAAGATTTTTATCATGAGAAACTCCTCCTTATTAAAACCATTATACCAAATTTGCCTTAAAAAAAACTCAACTTTCTGCATTTTATACTCAATGAAAATCAAAGAGCAAACTAGGAAGCTAGCCGCAGGCTGTACTTGAGTACGGCAAGGCGACGCTGACGTGGTTTGAAGAGATTTTCGAAGAGTATTACATGAGATAGCTGAGTTTTCTTTTATTTAGTCTTAATTATTTAGTTCCATATTGAAGAACGACTGCTTCCACTGCAGCTTTTTCACGGTTAATCAAGTCAACACGCGCTGCAATTTCCTTGATTCCCATACCGATGTTACGGCTAAGAGCAAGGTCAGAAAGTTGTGGCTCAAAGAATTCCTTGTACTCTGCCAAGCGTTGCTGAGTCTTAAATACGTGAGCAGGAAGGATAACAAAGCTATCAAAGCTCATATCTCCTCCAAGAGCTGCCTTAATCCAAGCCCAGTTTTCACGCGCCCAAGACCAAGCTGTTTCCTGAGTTGCTTGATGAGCTAGGAAATGATTATACCAAGCTGACAAGTCTTGTGGTTTAACCACAAATTTGTCCTTCCAAGAAGCAATCAAGGTTTGGATATTGTCCGCATCTGTACTATAGGCAAGAGCGGCTGCCAACTGACGTTTAAAGACAGCATCTGTTGCGTGCGTATAAGTATCAAGATAAAGTGCTAGCAAGTCTTTAGTCTCATGATGTTTCATCTCATTAATCAGAACTTGTGAACGAATAGCTGCTGGAAGTCCTGCAAGATTCTCCTTGTGGGCTGCGAAAATTTGGCTAGCGACTTGACTAGCTTCTGCATCATTTGAGCGAATCATCATAGAGACAGCCAACTGACGAACCAATTCATCCTCATCTGATTCTCCATCTTTAGCTTCAAAACCAAGACGGTCATAATTATGACGAGCCAATTTAGCAACCAATGCTTTGAAGGCTCTTTCAGCTTCTGTTCCTTCATCGATAAAGCGCTCAAGGGCAGAAATCACTTGAGAAACAGCTGAAACGACAAGGTAAGATTCTTCCTTAGCAAGTTTATCAAGGACTGGGAGCAAGTCAGCATAAGAAATGTGCCCTGCTTCAGCAAGCAAGCGACGTTCTTGGACGATTTGCAGTTTGCTTGTGTTATCAAGCTCAACTAGGTCAGCAAGAACTGCATCTAACAAGTCTCCTTGGTAGTCTGTAATATAGTGGGCTGTATTTTCAGTGTTGAGACGAAGTGCCGTTTTGTTTTCAGCAAGAAGGGCTGCGTAGCCTGGAATTTCGATGCTTTCAGTTTCAAGTGTATCAGGCAAGCCTTTCCAGTTACTATTGAGTGGCACAACCCAGAGACGGT
>CAURTM010000049.1:0-8850 GCA_963527735.1 uncultured Streptococcus sp. | reverse complement strand
ATTGAAACGAATATCGCCGCAATTAAACTTGTTAAAAGATTAGAAAAAGAGGGACGACAAGCGAATCCAGAAGAACAAGAGCTACTAGCCAAGTATGTCGGATGGGGTGGCCTTGCCAATGAATTTTTTGATGAACTCAATCCAAAGTATGAAACAGAACGTTTAACTCTCAAGAGCTTAGTAAGTAAATCAGAATACTCGACCATGAAACAAAGTTCTCTCACAGCCTATTATACAGACCCAATGATTATTCGCCAGATTTGGCAAAAATTACTGGCTGATGGTTTTGAAGGAGGAAGGATTTTAGATCCTTCTATGGGGACTGGGAACTTCTTTGCGGCGATGCCTAGAAGTATACGAGAGAGGTCAGAACTTTATGGGGTTGAATTAGACAGTGTGACAGGCGCAATCGCAAAACAACTCCACCCCAATACCCATATTGAAGTGCGAGGATTTGAAGAAGTTCCCTATCAAAATAATAGTTTTGATTTAGTCTTAACGAATGTTCCATTTGGAAATTTTCGCATTGCAGATAAAAACTATGATAAACCTTATATGATTCATGATTACTTTGTCAAACACTCACTTGATTTAGTAAGAGATGGAGGACAAGTTTCGATTATCTCATCTATCGGGACAATGGATAAACGGACAGATAATGTCTTACAAGAGATTAAATCCAACACTCATTTTTTAGGGGGAGTTCGGTTGCCGGATACGGCTTTTAAAAAGATTGCAGGTACTCGAGTGACTACAGATCTCCTCTTCTTTCAAAAGGATCTAGCAAAGAATCTTAATGAAGAGGAACTTGTTTTTAGTTGTTCTATTCTCTTTGAGGAGGATAAGCGTGTCTGGATCAATCCTTATTTTGATGGGAAATACAACACACAAGTTTTGGGTCAATATGAGGTGCGTAATTTTAATGGAGGAACTCTCAATGTTAAGGGGGGATCAGAAACATTAGCTACTGACATAATGAAAGCATTAGAGAATGTGGAAGCACCTAAACAAATTGACAATTCTTTGAAAGCACCTATTTTTATCCAAGAAGAAGTGGATAATTCTATCCCCAGTCGTATACGTGAGGACTTAGCGCTCTATTCTTTTGGATATGAGGGAAACCAAATTTATTACCGAGATACGCATGGCATTCGGAAAAGTTCGAAAGTAGACGAAATTAGTTATTATGTAGACGAGAAGGGAGATTTTAAAGCCTGGGACAGTTCTTTGTCTGAACATAAAATAGACCGATTCGTGCAACTTCATTTGACAGATGAGGAAGCACTAGATGTTTATAAGTCAGAAGAAGCGAGTAAAAGGGGGAAATATAAGGGACTGTTCAAAAAAACTGTCTTTTATGAAAGTCCCTTATCGGATAAGGATATTAGTCGCATTAAGGGCATGGTTGATTTGAGAGAGACATATCAATCCTTAATTGAAATTCAACGTCATCCAGACTATAGTCGGACAGATTTTCAGGCGTTGCTTAGTAAATTGAATCGTGACTATGACCGTTTTGTAAGTCAATTTGGATACTTGAATGCCTCAGTCAATCGGAACTTATTTGATAGTGACGATAAGTATTCTTTACTAGCAAGTTTAGAAGATGAATACATCGATTCTAAAGATCAGAAAGTAAAATATAAAAAATCTTTAGCCTTTGAGAAAGCATTGGTTAGGCCAGAGAGAGTGATTGCAAGAGTTTCAACGGCTCTAGATGCCTTAAACTCCAGTTTATCGGATGGTAGAGGAGTTGATTTAGACTATATGGTATCCATTTATCCCGAACATAGCCAAGCTGCTATTTTAGATGAGTTAGGTGACCAGGTTTTAATGGATCCAGAAAGCTATTTAAGAGGGGAAAGAAAATATCTTTCTAAGAACCAGTTTTTATCAGGAGATATTCTCAACAAGATAGAAGTAGTTCAACTATTAGTGGAGGAAAACAACCAAGAATGTGACTGGTCCCATGCTTTAGATTTGTTAGAATCTGTTCGCCCTCCAAGGATTCATCTGGCAGATATTGAGTTTAAAATAGGGTCACGTTGGATTCCTCAATCCGTTTATGGTAAATTTGCCTTTGAATGTTTTACCAATCGTGAATTTGAATTGTCTTCTCCAGATGTAGAACAAGTTATTGAAGTGAATCCTGTCGATGGCCAGGTTCATTTAAGGACATCATTTGCTTATCGCTACCCAAGTGCCAAAGATAGTAGTCTTGGAGTCAGTGGGTCACGTTATGATACAGGAAGAAAGATTTTTGAGAATTTACTAAATTCAAACCAACCGACGATTACCATGACTGTTACTGAAGGGGAAAAGAAAAAGACCATCACAGATTTGGAAAAAACCTCTGTTCTAAGAGCAAAAGAGCAGCATTTACAAGAGCTATTTCAAGAATTTGTCTCACGGTATCCAGAAGTCCAACAAGTCATTGAGGAAAGCTATAATCGCCTTTATAATCGAACGGTTAGTCGAGAGTATGACGGTAGCCATCTAGTCATTGATGGCTTGGCACAAAACATCAGTCTTCGTCCTCACCAAGAGAATGCCATTCAAAGAATCGTAGAAGAAAAAAGAGCCTTGTTAGCTCATGAGGTAGGTTCAGGAAAGACGTTGACCATGCTTGGTGCTGGGTTTAAATTAAAGGAGTTGGGCATGGTTCATAAGCCCTTGTATGTAGTGCCCTCTAGTTTGTCTGCTCAGTTTGGCCAAGAAATCATGAAATTTTTCCCTACTAAAAAGGTCTTTGTGACCACTAAGAAAGATTTTGTGAAGGCGAGAAGAAAACAATTTGTTTCTCGTATTATTACAGGAGATTACGATGCCATTGTCATTGGGGATTCTCAATTTGAAAAAATCCCTGTCAGTAAGGAAAGACAGATGAATTATATCGAGGATAAACTCAATGAACTACGAGAGATTAAAACACATTCTGAAAATAAGTACACCGTTAAAGAAGCAGAGCAATCAATAAGTGGTCTAGAGAAACAATTGGAAGAACTCCAACGCTTTAATCGTGATAGTTTTATTGATTTTGAGAACTTAGGAATTGATTTTCTCTTTGTGGATGAAGCACATCACTTTAAAAATATTCGTCCAATTACTGGACTTGGGAATGTAGCAGGTATTACCAATACAACTTCTAAGAAGAATGTGGATATGGAAATGAAGGTTCGACAGATTCAGGAAGAACATGATTTTAAAAACATTGTCTTTGCGACAGGAACACCTGTTTCAAATTCTATTAGTGAGTTGTATACTATGATGAACTACATTCAACCAGACATCTTAAAACGCTATCAAGTTGATTATTTTGACTCTTGGGTCGGTGCTTTTGGTGAAATTCAAAACTCTATGGAATTAGCTCCTACAGGGGATAAGTACCAACCTAAGAAACGATTTAAAAAGTTTGTCAATCTACCTGAGTTGATGAAAATCTATAAAGAAACAGCTGACATTCAAACACAAGATATGTTGGATTTACCTGTTCCAGAAGCTCATATTATCCCTATTGAGAGTGAATTAACTGAAAACCAAAAACTCTATCTAGAAGAATTGGTTATGCGTTCAGATGCGGTTAAATGTGGAACAGTTGATCCGAGCCAGGATAACATGTTAAAGATTACGGGTGAGGCACGAAAACTAGCAATTGATATGCGTTTATTGGACTCTAGCTATAGTCTAGCAGACAATCATAAACTGCTTCAGGTAGTGGATAATGTTGAGAGAATTTATCGTGAGGGAATGGAAAATAAGGCTACTCAGATGATTTTCTCAGATATTGGAACACCTAAGAAAAAGGACAATGGCTTTGATGTTTATTCTGAGATTAAGGCTTTATTAGTTGATAGAGGAATCCCTAGTAAGGAAATTGCCTTTGTACATGATGCCAATAGTGATGAAAAGAAGAATAGTTTGTCTCGAAAGGTCAATGCAGGAGAGGTGCGGATTCTCCTTGCTTCAACTGAAAAAGGAGGAACAGGTTTAAATGTTCAGAGCAAGATGAAAGCAGTTCATCACCTGGATGTACCGTGGAGACCAAGTGACATTCAGCAACGCAATGGACGTATTATCCGACAGGGAAATGAAAACAAGGAAGTGGATATTTACCACTATATTACCAAAGGTTCGTTTGATAATTATCTATGGGCAACTCAGGAGAACAAACTCCGTTATATTAAGCAGATTATGACTTCTAAGGAGCCCATTCGTGCTGCAGAAGACATTGATGAGCAGACCATGACAGCTTCTGATTTTAAGGCACTAGCAACAGGTAATCCTTATCTCAAATACAAGATGGAACTAGAGAATGATCTAACTCTATTAGAAAATCAAAGACGCGCCTTTCAACGCAGCAAGGATCACTATCGTCATACAATCTCCTACTGTGAAGAAAATATGCCCATTCTTGAGAAACGATTAAGCAAGTATGAAGGCGACATTCAACAGTCTGAAATGTCGAAAGACCAGGCATTTTCTATGACGGTAGGCAAGCAAGCTTTTGAGCAACGAGCTGAAGCAGGGGAATCCCTACACCGTCTTATCCGTCATAATCAAGCTGACAACAAAGAATTTCGTACCCTAGCAAGTTATAGAGGATTTGACATTAAAATGCTTAGTCTTTCAACAAATCAACCTCTTCCTGAAACCTTCTCTGTTAAGATTGTAGGAGAAAATCAGTATTCTGTCAGTTTAGATTTGTATTCTCCTTTGGGGACAATTCAAAGGCTTCAGCATACGATTGATCATTTTAAAGATGACCAAGTGAAAACTCAGAACTTATTGGATGAATTAAAGGATAAATGGACTACTGCCAAGGTAGAAATTGAGAAAAATTTTCCAAAGGAAGAGGACTATCAAACAAAAAAGGCCGAATACGATGTACTCGCGCCATTGATTGAAACAGAAACGGATTTAGATATTATTGATCAGGCCTTAAGACAATTCCACGAAAAAGGAAAAGAAAAGCAAGAACAACTTTCTTTTGAATTAGATTAAAAAATATATATAAATAGCGGACAAGAAAAGAAAAACGCGGTAGAATAAAGATGGAAAGAAACGAGGTAACGATTATGATGGAAGATACCTATTATCAATTAGAAGAGGCCTTAGTACAGGGATTTCAAACACCTGAAGAATACCAAGCTTACAAGGAGTTAAAGGAACATTATGAGGAAGTGACAGGGGATTACAGTTTTTCTAAACGAGAACTCACTAGTCAACTGGAAATCGCTCTTCAGAATCATCGAGGTGTGGGCTTTGAAGAACATGAAAAAGAGGACTATCTGGAATTGGTTCAAAAACTAGAAGAGTTTGATTCCTCTCTTGCCACCCATTATCGTCAATTGATTGACTAGAAAGGAGAGAGTCATAAATGATTTACTCCTTATCCCAGTAATTTTTTTAGCAGTAGGAGGAATTCTCATTCTTTTATGGAGACTCTTTCTTATTGCCAGTGGGCTTTTTCTTATTGGTTTTGTAAGTTTTCTTATTTTCGTAGAGGTCTATGGAATTTATTTGTTCTTTACTGAGCCTAGTTTATATTTTGATGATATCAGACAACATGGTTTAACTAGTTTTACGTCTGTGTACCTTTTCATCAATCTGATGTTGGTTCTAGGATTCAGTTGGCGCTTCATTAACTCCATAAATAAGAAAAAAATGTGAACTTTTTAGATAGTCAAAAGACTTTATCTGAATCTAAATTCGGATAAGGTTTTTTATTTGCCTTGATTCTTTCATATACATCATAGCTAAATTGGAGTAATAATTTATGAAAATTTTTATCCTTACTATTATTACTTGTATTTATGGCTTGTTTATGTCGTTCAATATGAGAAAGAGCTCTTCTCAAATTTTCTTCTTTTAATTTGTTCATATTTATATTATAAACTGAAGACAGCTAATTTTGATATTTTTCTCTGAACTGTACGATTTTGCGCCTGAAATGTAGGAATTACCTTTCGTTGTGATGTGATAAAACTTACAAGTTCTTTTTGTTATTCTTGACCTAGTTTTTATAGAAAGAAGGTCTAAGATGTTAAATAAAGTCAAAACTAAAGCCTTAATTAGTGTTGGAGCAGTAGCCGCAACTAGCTTTATTCTCATGATGGGATATACTGCTGGTCAACACTCAACTGCTAAACAAAGTCGCAAAGAGATTGAATTGGCTGCAGCTAAACTTGTGGAAGATAAACAAGCAGAAGATAAAGCCAGCATTTTGTCATCGGATACTGTAAAAGAATTTTTGACACAGTATTATACGAAAGAAAAACTCGGGGAAAATAATACACGCATTCAACCTTATATGACTGAATCAGCTTATTCTCAAGAATTGACAAGTCAAAACGATGCCATGAACCAAGTGTATAAGGACTATATTTTGGATTATCATTTTGAAAAAGCTGATATCTTTGTCAATCAGACTACGAATCAAGCCATTGCCATGGTCTCTTATAATGTAACCTATGTATCCGATTTAAAGAATGCCAACCAATCAAAGACCAATCAGACAGAAACAAGAACAGTTAAGTTATCCTATTCTAAACTACCTGGTAAGTTATTGGTCAATCAAGTACAGGTTTGGAAATCTGGGTTAGATGATTTAGATAAGGCCACTCCTAAAACTTTAGAAGAATCATCATCAATACCATCACTGCCAAATACTACGACAAAATGATGATATTGCATGGAAATAGAAGAATGTAAGCAAATTTCAATTCTTGATGTAGCCAATCGTTTAGGTATCTCCTTTAAACAAGTTTCTAACCGTGTCTATGAACATCCTGAACACGATTCATTCCGAATTTTTTCTACTACCAATACTTTTAAATGGTTTTCAAGAGATATTCAAGGTGATGTCATTGATTTTGTTCGACTTGTTAAGGGAATTTCCTTTAAAGAAGCTCTATCTTTTCTTTCTGAAGAACCTTTTCAAAAAGAAGCTGTTCAAGAAAAAAGAGAGAGACCATTTTATTATCCTTTAAAGAGAGTAGAAGATTCTAACTGTAGTCTGGCCAGATATTATTTAACAGAATGTAGAGGAATCTCAGAAGAAATCGTAGAAAAGATGATCCAACAAGGTTTGATGGCACAAGCCAGTTGGAAAACAAATGAAACTGTTGAACCTGTTATTGTTTTTAAAAGCTTTGATCATCGTCACAAACTGCAGGCAGGAAGCTTACAAGGGATATATAAGAATCACTCTCTTCCTAGAGAGAGGTTGAAAACAATTCTAAAAGGGAGCCATGGACATGTTGGAATATCCTTTGATATTGGTAAACCAAATAGACTGGTCTTTTGTGAATCGTTTATCGACTTGATGAGTTATTACGAGCTACATCAACAAAGTCTATCAGATGTTCGCTTGGTATCTATGGAGGGATTAAAAAGGTCTGTTGTCGCTTATCAAACTTTACGGCTGATAGCTGAAGAAAATCAAAAGTTGGAATTCTTAGATACAGTAACACCTTCAAAGTTATTACCTTTGATCAATACAATTCGTGATACCACTACCTATTTCGATAATCATCCTGATTTATTGACACTTGCGGTAGATTGTGATGATGCAGGAAAAGCTTTTTCTGATAAGTTATCACAATCAGGATTGCCTGTTTTACTGGATTTACCTAATAATGAATTTGGGAAAGAAAAAATAGACTGGAACGATATTCTTCGAGAAAACAAATCAGATTTTCAATCTATGATTGAGACTGCAAAAGAGAAATTGGGAAATCCACCAGTAAGACAAACCTCTCAATGTTTAGAATTGTGATAACAAAATCAAGATGTTTTAGCTAATATTAGAATGAAGGAGGATCGTATATGACCATAATCGAACGCTTAGAAGAAAAGGTCACTAGGCAAGAAAGCAAGGTAGCAAGAGAGACAGAAAAACTAGCTGCTTACAAAGAGCAACTGGAGACAGCGATGTTTGCGACGTTCAAAAGGCGTCAAAGCATTAGTCACATGAGTTTTGAAGAAGCTCTTGACCATGCCTTTGGTAGAGAAAGACAATTCGATGATTCTGAATTTAGAAAGGATGAAATGAGTGAATGACAAAAGATTGGAATTTTAATCAACCATTAGAAAGTAAATCAGAAAATCAAGAAGATCCAGATAAAATTGCGGCCTTATTTGGAAATCATCAAGGAGGTAATGATGTAAATTATGAAGCAGCTTTTCAAAAGCGAAAACAAGCACCTGTGATGGAATCAAATCCTAGTTCTAAACCTAAAGTTACAGAGGTTAGAACAGGAAAAGAGACAGATATCACAACAAGTTATCAGCAACATCTTAAAAGATTGATTGCGGATAACAATAGTGATATTCAAAGCAGCCAAAAGAAAATTGAAGAGCTACATACGTTGATCGACACAAAGAATAAAGACAATAAGAAATTGCAGTCCATTTATGATGCGATTTCCGAATTACACTAAGCAGTCCTAAGAGGCTGCTTTTTTTGAGAGGTTATAGATGTTTACAAAACTTTTTAAGAAAAACCAAGACAATAGTGACGTATTTAAAAAACTGATTCATAGACTATCTGATATGTCTGTCCAAGATCTTGAAAAAATAGACCGACTGCTAGATATCATTTTCACTCCGGATCAAGGATCAGAACAACTAAAAACAGAAGCAACTTACAGAGAAGAAACTTTGGACGACACATTAAAGGAAGCTAAGAATCAACTTCATAAGGAACAATTGGAGAAGAATTTAGAGAGGTTTAGGAAAAATAGTCAATAACGCACCAAAATTGGTGCGTTATGCTTTTTTATGCTATAATTGAATTATAAAAATAAAGGAGTTTGCCATGATTGGAAAGAACATAAAATCCTTACGTAA
>CAURTM010000048.1:0-8954 GCA_963527735.1 uncultured Streptococcus sp. | reverse complement strand
TTCCGAGTTTGCGGGCTCCAAAGTTAAAGATGAGGATAAAGATGAGGAGCACGGCAGCAGAACCTGCTGATACAATGGTTCCATCAGGAATGGTTCCTTCACTGTTGACTTTCCATATGTGGACAGCCAAGGTTTCCGCTTGACGGAAGATAGAGATTGGGCTAGTCACACTGAGAATATTCCAGTTAGACCAGTCAAGGGCTGGAGCGGATTGTCCCGCTGTATAGATAAGTGCAGCCGCCTCACCAAAAATACGACCAGAGGCCAAGACGACCCCAGTGACAATACCTGGAAGGGCTTCTGGAATGACCACATGGACCACAGTCTCCCAACGAGAAATCCCAAGGGCTAAACCAGCCTCACGTTGCGTATGATGAACGTGTTTCAAACTATCTTCAACATTACGAGTCATCTGAGGCAGGTTAAAGACTGTCAAGGCCAAGGCACCTGAAATGATTGAAAATCCATACTCAAACTGAACTACAAAGATCAAGTAACCAAAGAGACCTACAACCACAGATGGCAATGAAGACAAGATTTCAATACAGGTTCTGACAAAGTTTGTCACAGGACCTTTTTTGGCATATTCAGCTAGGAAAATCCCAGCCCCCATAGATAAGGGAACAGAAATAATCAAGGTAATGACCAAAAGGAAGAAGGAATTATAGAGCTGAATTCCAATCCCTCCGCCTGCTTGGTAAGAAGATGATTTGCCAGTCAAGAAAGACCAAGAGATGTGGGGCAAACCACGAACCAAGATATAAAGAATCAAGGATGCCAAGATGGCAACAATAATTCCTGCAATCGAGTAGAGGACAGCTGTTGCAATTTTATCTAATTTCTTAGCGTGCATAGTTTTTCTTTCCTCTTTCTTTCGTAATCAATTTAATCACACTGTTGAAGGCCAAACTCATCAAGAGCAAGACTAAGGCCAGTGACCAGAGAACGTTATTATCAACTGTTCCCATAACGGTATTTCCGATACCCATGGTCAAGACAGAGGTCAAGGTCGCAGCAGGTGTTGTTAAGGAAGTTGGGACAACGGCTGAGTTTCCGACCACCATCTGAATGGCCAAGGCCTCACCAAAGGCACGCGCCATCCCAAAGACCACTGCTGTGAAAATCCCTGAACGCGCTGCCTTCAAGGTCACGCGCCAGATGGTTTGCCAACGAGTGGCCCCCATAGCCAAACTAGCTTCGCGGTAGTGACGAGGCACCGCACGCAAGCTATCCGTTGTCATAAAGGTTACCGTCGGTAAAATCATGACAAAGAGAACGAAAATCCCTGACAAAATCCCAAAACCAGTTCCACCAAAGACACTACGGACAAAAGGAACTACGACCTGCAAACCAATAAATCCATATACGACTGAAGGAATCCCGACTAGCAATTCAATGGCTGGTTGCAAGATTCTAGCACCTTTTGGTGAGACTTCGGTCATAAAGACTGCTGCACCAATGGCAAAAGGAGTTGCGATAAGGGCTGATAGGATTGTGACAATAAAGGAACCCAAAATCATTGGAAGGGCACCAAATTGTTTACCTGAAGGATTCCAAGTTTGGCCAAATAGGAAATCAAAGATGTTGACCCCATTGACAAAGAAGGTCGACAAACCTTTTTGGGCTACGAAGATTAAAATCATAGCCACAATGATGACAATCAAAGACAAACAGGCAAAGGTCAAGCCTTTTCCAAGTTTCTCTAAACGAGAGTTCTTTGAGGGAGAAAGTAATTTTTTAGCTAATTCTTCTTGATTCATTAGTGACTCCCTTCTAGTGCTGTCACCGTTCCTACAGCATCTTTTTCAACCTTCATTTCCTTGACAGAAATATAGCCCATTCCCTTAACGATTCCACTTTGCGCTTCATCTGAGAGGACAAAGTTGAGAAATTCTGCCACCAATTCATTTGGTTGACCTAGGGTGTACATGTGTTCATAAGACCACAAAGGCCAGTTATTGCTTGTAACATTTTCTGCAATCGGCTCATAGCCATTCAACTTCATGCGTTTAACCGAGTCATCCACATAGGCAAAGGCTAGGTAAGAAATGGCTCCTGGTGTCTGAGAAACAATGTTTTTGACCATCCCATTTGAATCCTGTTCTTGACTCTGCACGGCAGATTGACCATCCATGATAACACTATCAAAGGTTGCACGCGAACCAGAACTTGCCGCGCGGTTGATAATGGAAATGGCTAGGTCTTTCCCACCGACTTCTTTCCAGTTGGTCACTTGACCTGTGAAGATGCTACGGAGTTGTTCAGTTGTCAGATTTTCAACATCAACTTCCTTGTTCACAATAACTGCCAAGCCCGCTACAGCAACCTTATGGTCCACTAGAGCGGATGCGTTGATACCGTCTTTTTCCTCGGCAAATACGTCTGAATTTCCTACATCAACGGCTCCAGACTGAACCTGAGACAAACCTGTACCAGATCCTCCACCTTGGACGTTGACTGTTTTTCCAACGTGCATAGAGCCAAATTCATCTGCTGCTGCTTCGACCAAGGGCTGAAGAGCCGTTGAGCCAACAGCTGTCATGGATTCCCCACGATCAATCCAGCTAGCACATCCCGCCAAAGAACCTGCCAGCAAAAGAGCCGCAAGGGATAGAGCGAGTTTTTTCCTTTTTTTCACTGTTTTTCTCCTTGAAAATAATGGTGAATGCTGTGAATTTTTTCAACTATTTATTTATGTTTTTCTTTTGAAAATTGGGAGCCAACTGAAGTTGCTAGCTTGGTTTTACTAGTAATTTACTCAGTTACCTTCTCCACCAATTTTGACTTAAAATGAAAGACAATTTGAAAAAAATCCATACTTCCACTATAACATAGACAAGCTACTTTGACTAGCATTTTCACTTGAATCTGAGGCCTTTTGGAAAATAATTTTTCAAAACATTTCCAGTCACCTTAGCAAAGCCCAAGCCATTGCCCTGAACCAAAACTTGGTACCAACCATTTGGCAGACTTTCCGCCAGCTGAACAGTTTCTCCAGCCACATACTTTACAAACGCTTCTTGGTCAATTTCAACCGACTGCTTGACCTGACTCGGTTTCAAGGCTAGACCAAGAGCAAAACTAGGCTCAAATCGTTTCTTCTTAAAGGTCCCTAGATGAAGGCCATTCCGAGCAATCTTGAGTTTTCCTAAATCTGGCAAAAGTTCTGGCAAGAGATAAAGCTGGTCACCAAACGTCTGCAAGATTCCCCTTAGATTGATTTTCAAGTGTTTTTGGGCAAATTCCTGCCACAAGGCAACTTGTTCTCGGCTGAGATTGCTCTTACTTGCCTTAAATTTAGAGGCGAGATTTTCACCCTTAAACTGTATATGGGCTACAAACTGTCCCTCTCCCTTAAAATGATGAGGATACATCCGAGCCGTTTCTGGCAGGTCAATACCAGCTACCATTCCATTGATATGTTCAACTGGCAACAAGTCAAAATCATACTCTTCCAGCAGCCAATTGACAATCTCTTCGTTTTCCTCAGGTGCCCAGGTACAGGTCGAATAAACCAGACGACCTCCTTCAGCTAACATGGTCACCGCATCCGCTAGAATTTCTCTTTGCAAGCTAGCACATTGACTCGGATAATCTAAGCTCCAATAGTCCATAGCATCTGGTTGCTTACGGAACATCCCTTCACCAGAGCAAGGAGCATCAAGAACGATTAGGTCAAAATAACCCTTAAAAACCTTGGCCAAGCGGTCAGCAGATTCATTGGTCACCACAACATTTGTCGCTCCAAAGCGCTCCATGTTTTCTACTAAAATCTTAGCCCGTTTGCTTGAAATTTCATTGGAAACGAGAAGACCCTCCCCTGCTAGATAGGCTGCCAGCTGAGTTGATTTTCCACCCGGCGCAGCGGCCAAATCCAAGACTTTCATACCAGGACTGGGCTGGGCTACCTGAGCAACCATCTGGGCAGCAGGTTCTTGCGAATAAACTAAACCAGTAGCATGCTCAGGCGATTTCCCAGACACCTTCCCGTAGTGGCCCCAAGGGGTTTGAGGAATAGGATCAAAAAATGAAGCTTGGGCTTCTTTTAAAGGATTGACCCGAAAAGCCGAAACCGCTTCCTCCTCAAAAGAGGCAAGAAAATCTCTTGCCTCATCTCCTAGTATCTCTTCATATTTTTCAACAAATCCTTCTGGAAATTGCATTTAAGTTCTTTTCCTTTCGTAAATATAGGACTGAATTTCCTCCTGCATCTCAAGAGGAACCATCATGACAGGCTGTCTGGTTTGAAAATCAGGAGTTTCACCAGAAAGGGTCACCACCCGATAGCCCAGACTTTCCCCTAAAATACTAGCGGCAGCATAATCCCATGGTTGCAGATAGGTGACATAGGTCAACAAACGCCCTGACAAAATCTTGGCAAAACTAATGGCCGCACTCCCATAGACACGAACACCGAGGACCGCTCGACTCAAATCAGCCAGCCCCCATTCGTTGGTTTCCAGCATGCCACTATTTCCTGCAATGAGAAAATCTCCAAGTGGTTTGGCTTTAAAGGGAGCTAGGGGCTTATCGTTTCGGCAAACCGGAAATTCCCCACCACCGTGGTAACAATCCCCTTTGACCACATCATAAATCAGCCCAAACTGCCCCTGACCATTTTCAAAATAAGCCATCATGACAGCAAAATCTTCCTGCTGGGCCACAAAATTATTGGTCCCATCAATGGGATCAATGATCCAAACCCTGCCCTCTTGAACCGAGGCTCGCAGACAACCTTCTTCAGCACAAATCTTATCCTCAGGATAACGGGACAAAATCTCACCAACCAATAGCTCCTGAACTTCCTTGTCCAGTCTGGTCACCAAATCTGTTGGAGAGGACTTGGTTTCAACACGCAAGTCTTCCTGCATATGGTCAAGGATGTACTGGCCCGCTTGCTTGACAAGGCTTTTGGCAAATTCAAATTTACTTTCCAAGAGAAATCTTTCCTTCCCCTTTTTCCTTGGCAGCCTGAACTGCTCGGTAAAGCGAATAGCCACTAACCGTTTCAAATTCTCGTCCCAAACGTTTCTCTTCACTCTTGCTTGGCACGACCGCTTTGAATCCCTTATAGGAGTCCAGTAACTTTTTAGCCTCTACCTTGCCTTCATAGGCAGCTTCAACATCATTAAAAAAAGAAAGCACTGAAGCAAGTTCTTCAGTGCTCCACGACAAATCTAGTGGGTAACTATACTGTTTGTTCATTAACTAATACCAGCTCTCATTCTTGCTTCTTTTAGTTCTTGCTTACGGTAACTACGAGGGAGAAAAGCACGAATCTCATCTTCATTAAAACCGATCTGCATGCGTTTGGCATCGATAATAATGGGACGACGCAAAAGACTAGGATACTGCTCAATCAAATGAAGCAATTCCGATACCGAAATACTCTCTACATCAATATTCAATTTTTGAAAAATTTTTGAACGAGTTGAAATGATGTCATCAGTACCATTTTCGGTCAAGGAAAGGATGTGTTGCAATTCTTTTCTTGTTAAAGGACTGGTCATAATATTGTGTTCCACAAAGGGAACCTTATGTTTTTCTAACCAGGCCTTAGCCTTACGACATGATGTACAGCTCGGTGATAGAAATAGTGTAATCATGCTTTTCTCTTCTTATCTATACTTTGCTAATTCTATTATACAAAAAAATAAAGCGCTTGACTAGGGATTTTTAGAAAAAAAGCCTATTTTTTCAAGAAAAATAGACTGTTTGCGAACGATTGAGGTAAGGTAGATTTAGTTAATTCACTCTTGACAATAGTTTCGAATCACACACCTAATTTATACATGTGAAATAAAAACAGCTTTCGTTTCACTTCCTACAACTTTTCAGATAAAGATAGGCAAAGAAGCTTTCATAGAGGGCAAAAAAGAGGAGGAAGGCATGAAGGAAAAAGGTCTCTGGCAAAATCAGAATAACAGGATCCTTGGATGGGTCAAAAAGCCAGGTATCATCTCCCACAAAGAGAATTTGATGGAAAAGAGTAAAGAATTGGTCAAAACCAATCAAAACTCCCCCAAGTCCAATCAGTAAAGGCAAGACCACTAGAGCCAGGAGACTTTTACGATAAAGAGACAAAAAGCCCTTTTTCACAATCTTATTGACAAAGAAATAGAAACTTGGCAGTGTCACTAGGGCAACTAACTGTACCAAGTGGAAGAGGTTCTTGACCACTGCAAAATGGTGCAGACCGGCTACTGACGAACGAAAATCAGGCATCTGCAAGTCCTGACTAAAGGGATTGGTCAGGTAATTCATCAAGACATGAAAGTTGTACTGAATGGTTTCTGGTTTTAGATAAACCCGATCCGTTAAGTTCAGCCACTGAACTTCCAGCGGATAGAAAATCCAAGCCAAATAAATAGTCAAAAGGATTGAGAGGGAGAGGAGAAAGAGAATAGAGCCCCAAAAGATCAGTTTAGTTTTCATCAAAGTTCCACTCCGCAAGGCTAGAAACCACATGAGTCGGTGCGATTGGCAGGTCTGCTACTTCTTCTGCCTTGGTAAAACCTGTCGTCACCAAGAGCGTTGGAATGCCATTATCAATCCCAGCTCGGATATCTGTTAAGTAGTTGTCCCCAACCATAATCAACTCTTCACGTTCCAAACCTAAGTGCTCAACTGCCTTGTCCATAATGATGGCATTTGGTTTTCCGATATAAACAGGCTTCACTCGTGTTGCTACTTCAAGCAACGTAATCAGTGAACCAGCACCTGGCAAAAGACCGCGTTCTGTAGGGATGTTGAGGTCAGGATTGGTTCCAATAAAGTGAGCACCCTTTTGGATAGCCAGAGTTGCTGTGGCAAATTTTTCATAGTCTACTTGCCAGTCCAGGCCTACTACCACATAGGCAGGATTTTCCTTATCTTCCACATAACCAGCCGCCTTGATAGCTTCCTTGAGACCTGCTTCTCCGATGACGTAGACGGTCTTTTCCAGTCCCAAGTCGTTCATATAGTCGATAGTCGCCAAAGTCGCTGTGTAGACAGTCGATAGGGGTGTATCGATATTAAAATTCTGAGCCAACATCTCCTGAACACTCTCTGGAGTGCGGGTTGTATTGTTAGTCACAAAGAGATAGGGGATATCTCGCTTTTGCAATTCATGGACAAAAGCCTCTCCTGCTGGAATTCTGTCTTTCCCCTTATAAATGGTTCCGTCTAAATCAATTAAATAGCCTTTATATTTCATCTATTTCTCCCTAATCCTTTTTTATTTCTTGCCAAGTGATGATAGCTTGGGCATTGGTAGCACCGTCGCTTGTAATCTCATGCTTGCTTTTCAGTCCAGTCCGTTCAACAGCTGATGTAATAACCCCACCTGGTCGAACTTCCTTGACATACTTGAGATTGATTTTCTTGGGAATATATTGGGTCAAAAAGTCCGCTCCCATGATCTCAAAAATCCAGTCCAAGTATTTACTGTTATTGACATGGCCATTCATATCCAAATCGTAAAAACGAACATGGTAATCCTTGCTGATTGGCTCGTTCAATGACTCATACTTTGGCCCACGGATAAGCTTTTTATCAAAATCAGACTGGTAAGGAGCCACAATCTCAGGTTCGACAGCATGGACTTTTCGACTATCTCGATCCATGAGAACAAAGGTCGCCATCATGTGGATGAGTTCCTGCCCCGCTTCATCATAAATGGTAAAGCGACGGTAACAAAAAAGTCGATTATAGCTCAGGGCTTCCGTTTCGATAGTGATTTCTTCTGCAAAACGAGGCAAACGAACCACCTCGATATCATAGTCTGTGATAATCCAGACCAGATTATAGTCTTCCAAAATGGCCTTATCACTAACTCCCAGCTCAATCGACTGCATCCCTGAAACTTGCAGAGACAGCAAAATCACATCTGGAAGTTTGATATGACCGTTCATATCAGCCATATCAAAAGGAATTTTCATTTTCATTTGATAAGTTAAGCCCATCATCCTACTCCAAAATAAATCGTTCTGCTACGGTGTCTCCTAAAAAGAGACCTCTTTTTGTCATGCGAACTCGGTCACCGTCTATTTGCATGAGACCTTGTTGAACCAAATCTCTGACGATTTCTCCATAAAGTCCATCGAAAGACCGTCCAAATTTTTCCTCAAATCGCGCTATAGAGACTCCTGATTTCTTGCGGAGGCCCAAGAACATTTCTTCTTCCATTTGCTCTTTTTGACTCAGGTGCTCTTCTGTGATACGAGCATTGCCTTCCTCAACTGCACTGAGATAATGACGAATGGGACCATGGTTTTTATAGCGCACTCCATTGACATAACCAGACGCCCCAGCACCGATGCCATAGTATTCAGCATTGTCCCAGTACATGAGATTGTGGCGACTTTCAAAACCAGGCTTGGAGAAATTAGAAATCTCATAATGCTCAAAACCAGCTCGCTCCAGCTCTGCAATGATGTACTCAAACATCTCCGCTTCCAGTTCCTCCTTAGGCAGAGGCAATTTCCCTCGTCGCATACGGTTCATAAAGACCGTATGATTTTCCAAAATCAAGCTATACAAACTCATATGGGGAATATCAAGTCCAATGGCCTTAGCCACATTTTCCTTAACCTGCTCCATGGTCTGACCAGGCAGTGCATAAATCAAATCAATAGAGATATTGTCAAAACCAGCCAGTTTCAGGCGGTCGATATTTTCATAAATATCCTTCTCCAAATGACTGCGCCCAATCTTTTTCAGCATCTTGTCGTCAAAGGTCTGCACGCCTAGCGAAACACGATTGACAGCCGAGTTCTTCAAAACGGCTATCTTATCTACATCCAAGTCGCCTGGATTGGCTTCAATGGTCAACTCCTCCAAGGCAGATAAGTCCAAGTTTTTAGTCAAGCCATCCAATAACACCTCCAGTTGCGGAGCTGACAGGGCTGTTGGTGTCCCACCACCGATATAGAGGGTTCTCAACTTTTGAATATCATAAGATTGAAACTCTT
>CAURTM010000047.1:0-9737 GCA_963527735.1 uncultured Streptococcus sp. | reverse complement strand
ACGTCCAAGATTGCTATCGGATTTCGTTCTGGTGTCCGCCACCGCTTGGCCCTTACGTTCAAGATTACTATCAGATTGACCATGAGCCGACCACTCATCTACACTATTTATTTTACCTGAAAATATCTAAAATTTCAAGTGTAAACTCTTCTATTTCGTCGTATAAGCAAAACTGATGGCACTATCTGCTTGAGAGATTTTTCTAAAGGTATAGTTAGGGTTGCCACCATAGTTAGTTTCAGACACAAGGAAAGAACCATCATCATAAACTTTCTCGACAAAAGCCACATGACCGTAGATGGCTGGTGTGCCATGTGTACCTCCCACAAAAGAAACAATGGCACCTGCTCTTGGTGTAGAGCCCGTTTCCCCACCAAGACTTGAAGCTGTCGCAACCCAGTCCTGACCATTTCCCATGGTATTAATGATTGAAATCTTCTCTCCGTTTCTACCTTTTAGCTTTAATCCTAACTGGTTCATACGAGCCGCAACACCCCATGTACATTGTCCATAGGCATAGGCCATACCATCTCCACCACCAGGAACAGAATGATCATACAAGTCCCCACGAACCCCTTCAAGGGATTGTGGGTCACTTTTTGCCTGTCCTCCATTTGTTTGACTAAAGCCTTTTTCAATTTGATAATACCATTCCGTTGCTCTAGTTTGTCTTTCCAGTAGTTTGTCACCAGAATTTCCCTCCCAATAGGTGAGGAAGAGTTGGGCGAGATTGGCTGCACTGCCCGTATTTCTAAAGAAATCTTTTAACCAACTTTGATAGTAAGGACTATCCCCATGAAGCATAAAATCAAGCTGGAGGTCTAAATCATACCACTTCTTATTTTGGGTGCGTGCATAATTTAACAAGGCTGTATGCCGTGTTGAACCATCTGCGGTATCTGTCCATTGCCCTAAACCTAGACCTCTATGAAGAATATTAGGATAAGCACCTCCATAAATGGCTGGACCTCCAATCGCTAACCAGCTTTCATCATCCCATGAGGAATCGGTAGCGCCAACTGGAGGAGATAAATAATCTCCTTCAGCTCGTTTTGGATTAATAGAAGACTCTACCGACCAATTTCCTAAAATAGCCGCAATGGCTTGGGGACTTGCCCCTTGAGATTTCAAAAACTCATAAATATGTTTTGCACGTTCAAACTCATCCCCACCAAACTGACCAATGGCAGGTAAGATAGTTGTCTGAAGTTGAATGACCTTTGGAAAATAAAATTGCGGATTGACATACACCAATTTTTCTTTCTTGTTCTTATACTTTTGATAGGAAACTTTCAAACCTGTATCGTCTGGTGTTTCACCAATAATATCACCCGTTAGGACTCTTGTCCCCTCAATCGCACGGCCATTATGAATAGAATACAAGGTCAATCGACTCTCATTCTCTCCTTTTCCGTTAGTAAGAATAACATTGTCGCCATCTAGAGATACAACTCCATCCATGGGTGCGACAATCGTTTGGTGAGCCTTTGCTTCTAGTAGAATGTACTCCTGAAGAGTAGGTTTCCCATCTAAATCATAGTATCCATAACGATAAGTCATGGTTAGACTATCTTCGTTGCTTTTCCCCTCAAATGGATTGTCCAATTCCTGCATGGAAGCATACACACCCTCTTCTTTTAGTTCCTTTATTTCCTCTTGATCGTCTTTCGAGAGTTTATACTTAGGAGTTTCATAGAGGTCTTGCATGGATTTCAAATCTTCCCCATCGTTTAAATCATGCCACAAAGTAGACAGATAATCCTTGTAAGTTTCTGAACTAAATAAGTGAACTGGTTTGTTTAACTCATAGTCATGGAATTTAAAGTTCATATACCCCATCACATCATCAACTTTTGTGTAATAAGTAATTCCTTTGTCATTTGTGCGAGTATGTTCTGCATCTTCCCAAGTTAGGTGGGTATAAGCTTTTGTTAATTCAAATTCATCTTGTTGAATCAAACTAGCAGATGAAAATCCTAAAAAGAAGCTCATCATAAGTAAAAGAAGAAAGACTATTCCTCCAACTATCCAGGTTACAGGATTTCCAGTCGCAAATGTAAAGAAGGAAAAGGCTGCTTTTAGTTTTTGATAGATATTTCGGACACTTGTAAGACCTTGTTTCTTTAATTTTCGATACCGATTTTTAAAGGAACTTGGATTATCTTTCGCTAGTTTCCATCCTTTTCCATCCTTAAAATGATGGTATCGCTCTTTTGTGTTGGTCAGTCTTTTCTTGGTAAAACGACCTGTTGCTTGTCCTGTTTTGACACTAGCTTTTCCAAGATTATAAGAAAGCCGACTGTAGCGTTTCCCTTTTCTAATAGTCTCTTGAAGTGTGCGATAGCCTTCTAAATCTTCATTTTCTGAAGCTAACTCTCCACCTTCACGTCCAAGGACATAAAGGAAAGTTTTGGCTTTCCTACTAACCTTTTTGGATTTATAGGCTTGTTTAGTAGATTTTAAATTCTCTTTTGCGGCCTTGACTTCTTTCTTAGCTTTTAATTCTTCTAAACTCTTCCCTTGAAAGAAAAAATTGGATTTTTGTTTCGATTCCTGACCGTAGAGAAATTTTTGATTGGTTTTTCTTTCTTTACGACTCTCTTTTCTTTCTTCTTTTGCTTCTACCTTGGCTTCTCTAAATTGCTTCTTGGCTATTTTCAATCGTTTCCTAGCATGAGGCAACCGTCTGTCTCTTAATTCTTTGCGATTCAAAAGAGATGGAGGACTATTTTGAAGAATATGATTGTAGTCTTCATTTGCTTGTTTTACTCTCTCCTTTGAAGCTTCTCTCATCTCCTCTAGCTTTTCTTTTATCTCTTTTTTCCATGCTTTTTCATCCAGTACAGAGGAATCTTTTTTCTGTTTTCTCACCTCCTTCTTTCCTTGTTTCAAGAATTTCTTCTCATCTTTTAGACTTCTTCTAAATGCCTTTCGTGCACGTATGATTTCTCTTTTATCCTTCATTTACCTTCCCCTTAATTAGAAGCCATTTTATCAGGATCTGTACTCATGATATCAAACAATTGTGTACCTTGAGGAATCTTATTTTTAAAGGGAACGACAACTGAACCAGCTTTTATTAGTCCTGCCCCTTTTTCTGGATTGACTAGGTATTTTTCGAGTTCTTTTGACAAGCCTAAGAGTTGAACCAGTTCTTCTCGATCATTTTTTGCTTGCTTGAGGAGAATCATAAATTCACTATTTGCAATAATCCGTCTACCATTTGGATCTAACAATAAGGTTTCGACGTTTTGGGTTATCCCAGTCGGACTAGCTCCATATTTTCTGACACGACTCCACAATTTAAAGAAGAAATCACTGGCATATTTATCTAATAAGAGAAGCTGCATTTCATCAAAATAAATCCAGGTCTTCTTCCCTAATTTTTGGTTCCGAACGACACGATTCCATATCTGATCAAAAACAACCATAAGAGCGATTTGTTTCAGCTCATCTCCTAACTTTTTAACATTATAGATTAAGAAATTGGATCCTGTCTGAATATTTGTTTTATGAGAAAAAATATCAAGAGAACCTTCGACATACAGTTCCATATCAAGTGCCAAATTCTGCGCTTCTTCTTCTGGTTGTTGGCTCAAGACAAAGACCCATTCTTCTAAAGAAGGCTCTTTAAATGACTGATAGGTGAGTCTGGTAACTCGGTCGATAATCGATTTTTCTCTTCCATCCATTTTTCTATCCAATAACTTGCCGATAAAGGATAAAAGAAATTCTGATTTTACCTTTACAGGATCTTCATCCATATTTTCCTCAGACAAGTCAAGTACATTGAGATAAGTTTGGGAATCGGGCGCAATATCAATCATTTCTCCACCAAAAGCTCGTCCAATGACACTGTATTCTGCTTCTGGATCCACAATGATAATTTCAGTATTTTCACCAGATTCCTTGATTTTGGTCGTGATAATTTCATGCTTGGTTGCCATCCCTTTCCCAGCTCCAGATGTCCCTAAAATCAGACCAGACGGTGTATTTAATAAGCTGCGGTCAATGGTAATAATATTGCTTGATATTTGATTGATACCATAATATTTCCCACTGCGGTCTTGTAAGTCTACTGAAGTCCATGGAGAGTTCACTGCTACATTAGATGTTAATAAACTCCGTGATACTCCCTCTAAAAAATCGCAACCAAATGGCAGCAAACTATTAAAGGCTGCTTCTTGCATATATGGAAGTTTATCAATCATTAGGTCATTTGAGCCGGCCACTTGTTGAATCGTGTCTAGAGCTTGTTTAAGTTCTTCTTCATCCTGACCAAAAACACCAATCAAGAAGACTGTTTGAAATAGTTTATCTCCTGTCTCGGTCATGGTTTTTAAGAGTTCCTCAGCTTCATCGATATTGCTTTCTAATACATGACCTACTTTTTCCAAATAGATACCTGTACGAGCTAGTTTTTGTTGTTCCCCAATCTTTTGGGATTCCATCAAGGTCTTCTTTGTTCGTAGTTTCTTCATGGCATCTGCCTTAGTCGAACTTTGAGCATGGAGGCTCACAATCAATTCCAAATCTCCTTGCATGAGGTCTCGAATAAACTGATCACCTAATTCCATGCCGTAGTCTCTGACATAGACAATCTGTAATAAGCGGTCATTGATTTGTAGGTAATTCTTGTTTTTAAAATCCAAGAGATTAGGCGCTATGAAGTGACGAGTTGTCTGACCAGATCTCGTTAAATCACGGTAAGAAAAAGGAAGATGGTGTTCTCCTCTAAGCATGTCTGCCAACAAGTTCACACGTTCTTCTCCAGCCAAGGATTCAAATCGAGCATCAATTTCTGAGAAACCACTCTTGAAATATTCTCCAATTTGAGACAAGGAACGATAAGCTTGTTTGGGATTAGAATCCTTTCTACCAAAGCTAATCAGTTTCACAGCTGAAAAATTATTTTCACCACTGTCTAAATTCTGATTCATCATCCGATTCAATTCTTTACGATAGGTATCATACCCATCTTCTTTTTCCTCATACAAAACACTTTGTCTAAACTTTTCTAAATTCAATCTTTTATTAAAGATAGTCAATTGGAAGTTGGTTTGATCATCTAGTGAGTTAATCAAATCAGAATACTTCTCAATGATTGCGCCCTTATCTTCTAAACCAACAGTCTGGTAATTGACATCACCAAGCAAATAGCTTTGTGAGAAATAATCTTCTTTCACCTGCATCAGACCATTTTGATACAGGGCTTGATAGGAAAGAGTATTAGCCGTTGAGGGTAACACTTCCTCTTTTTTTCCTTTAACTACTTCTTTCTGATTAGTCATTGAAGATTTTTGTTTCTTTAATGTATTTGATTTTCTTTTCATGTTCAGGTCCTTTCTTTCCTGTAATTGTGCGTAGGGGAACCGTTAATTCAAAATGAAGACGGTATTTCAAATAATGTTCAAAATATAAATCATTGGGTTTATAGACTCCAAAAAGCATGAGGGGGATGGTAAAAGCAAACACAAAACCGTAAACAAACCAATCTCCGAATTGCCAGAAAAAGAGATTCAAGCCCAAAACAATAACTGTGACAATAAAGGCTGGTAAAACAAAGATGATTTGCCTTGTGGTGAAACCTAACCAAGCCCTGTGTTGGTATTTTGAGATGTCCTTAAAGACACGTGTATTCATGACTTTCCTTTCTAAAAAGGCTAAGAAGCAATCACTTCCTAGCCTTTATCTAATTACATACCTAAAATTGAGCGAGCCGTACGTTGAGAACCAACGAGGGCAATAATCAGTAAGATAGCTTGTACCAAACTACCAAACATAATCGCAAGAGATTGCAGGACTCCTGCACCATTTGAAACGGCTATTTTCCCAGCAGATTCAAACAAAGGAACAAGAGAAACAATCAGAAAAATGAGAACCCCTTGTACCGCATAGACCATAATATTTTTTAAATAGCCAATACCAATAGACTTCCACTCATCACTTAAAAATGTTGGAATCGTAAGAGGGGCAAATGGAATCATAAGGTAGAGTTGAATAAATCGAATAGATACCAAAAGATTGACCATGGCTGCACTTACTATCCGAACAAGCCAAATGAGGAGGGCGAAAAAGCCCACAATCATCCGGCCAATAAATCCTGACCCTTTTAATCCAGAGATGGTATCATACTTCGCCCCACCGTGAGCCACAATCGAGGCCACTTGTTCAATGGCGTGACTCGCAATCCCGATGATAGCTTCTACAATAACGGTAGTATTGGTAATTACAACTGCGACCATAATATAACTAATCAACATCGGCGCT
The DNA here is from genome assembly GCA_963527735.1 of uncultured Streptococcus sp. GTDB lineage: Bacteria > Bacillota > Bacilli > Lactobacillales > Streptococcaceae > Streptococcus. The sequence continues at coordinate 3,467 of CAURTM010000047.1, read as the reverse complement.
AATGCTTCAAAGGTCATCGCTCCACCAGAGTTAGCAATTTTCTTTGCCATCTTCGAAAATTCTAAGATGAGAACAACTGATAAAATCGCAACTCCAAGAGGTTGCATGACACTTTTAGTAATACTAGACATATAAGTCCAAACTGTTGGATTGTAGCTAGATAGGGATTTAATCAGATCTACCGTAGATTGTAAATCTACATTAAACCCTTCAAATAAATTTTCAGCTGATATTTTTTCAGATGCAAGGTAAACAAAGGGTGAGACTAAACTAAGATTCATGTCATTGTTTATCCTCCTAAATTGAAATTTGAGTTACAAAGGCTCCAGCAGCTCCGACCATAACACCACCGACAATTTCCAGAATGGCATTCCGAACACCAGGTCCACCATCTTTAATGTTGGTTGCAAGGTTAACAATCCCCACAACAACGAGAAAGGCACCAACCGCAATCAATCCCTTCTGTAACAAAGACATAGCTTGTGCAAACATAGCACTTGCGTCTACTCCATAAACAAAACCTTTAAAATGCGTAATCATCTATTTCCTCTTTTCTATTTTTATTTTAAACTAGATTCAAAAGTTAAATCACGAATTCTAAGGCCTTCAAGATGATTTTCTTGTCTTTGATTCAAAGGATTGATTTGATAGTTCCACCACCGTTCATCGGTTTCTTGGTTGGCTAGGTACTTCCAGTTTGGATGCTTAGTTGAATTGTATTTTTTGCTTTTAAAGACTGGCATATTGGCAATTCGAACCAGGCATTCATGCCGTTTCATATTTCCGACTTCATCAGGTGTCATTAAATCACGAGCAATCTTTTGATGAGAAAGGGATCCTGAACCTGTCTGGCCAAAGGAACGACTCGTATTTCGAACATCAATGGTTTGTTTACCGAGTAAGCCACTCATAAATTTAAAGGTATCTTCATCATTCCCACCTAAGTAGACTAAGCTATCACAGTTCCCCAAAATGGTTTTCCAAGCTTCTTTTTCTTTATAGAGCCCTTGAAGTTGGGCAATATTTTGTAGAATAGGAACGAGACTCATGTTCCGAGAGCGGACTGTTGAGGTTTGTTCAGCAAAATCTGGGATTTCTCCGATATTTGCGAACTCATCTAAGTAAACTCTCACATGAAGAGGCAATTGACCCTTAAAATCAATATCTGCTTGTCTTGTTAGGGTTTGAAATACGGTTGAAAAAAAGAGGGCTGAAAGAAAGCGAAAGGTACTATCGTTATCTGGGATAACTAAGTAAACCATTGATTTTTCCTTGCCCCATGTCTTCATATCAAGGGTATCTCTTTTGGTCAAATCCATGACACTTTGAATATTGAAGAGGGCAAATTTAGCAGTGGTTACAGCTATAACAGAATCCAGAGTCTTATCCTTATAATTTTGAAAATCTGCCCAATTTCGCATAGTAAAATTTTCAGTTCCATACTTTTTAGCATAATTTTCGAATAGAATTTCTAAGACACTTTTTTCTTGGTTTTCACCCTTGGATAAGTGTTTAATGAGTTTTGAGATTTCAGCAAAACTTGGATAACGCCCTCGTTTTTTTCGCTCTTCCACTTCTTTTTTTTGACGTTTCAACAAGTTTTGGTATTCTGTTTGACTCAAACGACTTTCTTCTATGAGCTGTTCTCTTGTTTTAGGTGGGTTATAGAAATCGACCAAGTAAGAGGCTAAAGCTCGTACCAAAGTCATAGAAGCTTCATCCCAAAATGGATCACTACGGGAGCCAGAGCCTTTGGTGTTATTGAAATAAACCGTCAGCATGCGATTCAAATCATTTTCTGTCTCTATATAGCGAAAAGGATTGAAGCCATCTGAGTTCTTCATATTGACTAAATCTAACACCTTTACTTGGTAGCCATGTTCTAAAAAGAGTTTGCCTGTTTTCTCGGCCAAGTGATCTTTAGGATCCACTACAATATTGGAACTATTCATCTGAATCAGATTGGGTTTCACAAAGCGAAATGTCTTCCCACTTCCTGAACCTCCGATCACCGCAATATTCTTATTTCTATCATATTGGGGTGCTTTTTTATCTAATAATGTCAGACGAACATCTTGTGCTAAGATCGTATCATGAGAAAATTCCTTACCGTAAAAGAGCTTCTTTTCTTTTAGAGTTCCAAAACGGGCGCTCCCGTATTCTACCCCTTCTCGGTATTGTTTTTTACCAGTCTCTAGATAGAGATAAACCAGCAACATCATCACAAAGCCTAATAGAAAAAAAGCACTTGATTTTCCAGTAAAAGAAACATTCCATGGCGACTGAAGAACTTCATCTTGACCTTCCATTAGAAGATGAGTCCATTTATCTAAGCTATTTCCAGTATAGGAATCATACAAAAGCGTCAAACGATGAAAAAGATAGCCTAGTAGGATACCTAACAGTGAGAATAGTAGGAATTTCTTTCCACTGTACATCATCTCACCATCTCTTTCTGTTTGACGGCCCCTTCTTGTCTAAAGGTTATTTGGGATTTAGCCTCATCAATTGCATCGTCTAATGACTTATCCATGGTAAAATCAGCTAATTTTTCTGGATCATTAACCATTTTTTCTAACAGATGGTCTAAATGATTGTCTAGAATCGAACGGTCTTTCGTGTAGAAATGTAGAGAATCCCCTTGCCAAGCGATGGCTAAAGGAATCTCTTCTTTTTCTAAAAAGGCTTTAAATTTCTCTATATCAATTGGTTTGTCTAAAAAATCTTTTTTCAGATTAATCGTATCAATCGCATAGGGAGATTGTAGCAATTCTTCTAATTTCTGTACCCCTATCTTATAGGCAGAATCTTGTGCTAGAGCCTGACGTCTAGACCATTCTAGAATCTTTAAAAGACTTTTTACAGTAAATAAAAGACTACGCTCTGCATATTGAACCGCCATTCGTTCCTGTTGTTCAGAGGACATCTGATGCCTCCTTCTTAACAAATAGCAGCTTTCCTTCTTTATAACGATAAGCTATCAATTTCTGACGTTGCTTAATCGACTTGACAACCTTCAGTAGATCTCTCGAATAAGGTTCTCGAAGAGTAACTTCTACTGCTTTCCCATTAAAGATACCAACACGTTTAAATTCAATGTAGTCTTTTTTGAGATGTCCTAAGCCCATACCAAAAGGAAAGTGATGAATCAATTGGATGGTACAACCACCTTTATTTCCCATTTGTTTCAAATCATACAAGTTTACTACCTTCATGATTAACTCCTTTATCTAGTTTGTCGCATCGTTTAAGTCTGGTAACGATAAACTCCGTGTCTGTTAGAAAATTCTCACACACGTCTTGTGCCAGTTGCCCTTCACAGGGAAATACTCTCAGTCCCTACTTACACAGGCACGCTAATCAAGACGGAGTGGATTCAATTTTCAAAGAACAGGTAGCTTTATTATAGATAAGAGTAGTTGAAATTTTTATCACATTTCTTATTTTTCTGTCGAGCTAAATTCATA
>CAURTM010000046.1:0-9805 GCA_963527735.1 uncultured Streptococcus sp. | reverse complement strand
GTATCGTCCTTGGTGGAATGATGGCTGTTGACATGGGTGGACCAGTTAACAAAGCAGCCTATGTCTTTGGTACAGGTACGCTTGCAGCAACTGTTTCTTCAGGTGGTTCTGTGGCTATGGCAGCAGTTATGGCTGGAGGAATGGTGCCACCACTTGCAATCTTTGTTGCCACTCTTCTCTTTAAAGACAAATTTACTAAGGAAGAACGCAACTCTGGTTTGACAAACATCATCATGGGCTTGTCATTTATCACTGAGGGAGCGATTCCGTTTGGTGCAGCTGACCCAGCTCGTGCGATTCCAAGTTTCATTCTTGGTTCAGCAGTAGCAGGTGGACTTGTTGGTCTTACTGGTATCAAACTCATGGCGCCACACGGAGGAATCTTCGTTATCGCCCTTACTTCAAATGCTCTTCTTTACCTCGTTTCTGTCTTAGTAGGAGCAATCGTAAGTGGTGTGGTTTATGGTTACCTACGCAAACCACAAGCATAAAACTTAGATAGAAAATGAAAAGATTGGACCGTTTGGTGCAGTCTTTTTCTCTTTCCGAAATGCCTGTGAAATATGGTATAATAGAAGAATGGCAAACAAGAATACAAGTAAAACAAGACGGAGACCGTCTAAAGCAGAACTCGAAAGAAAAGAAGCGATTCAACGAATGTTGATTTCGTTGGGAATCGCGATTTTATTGATTTTCGCAGCCTTCAAATTAGGGGCTGCAGGTATAACCCTTTACAATTTAATTCGCTTGCTGGTGGGTAGCCTAGCTTATCTGGCAATATTTGGTATCCTGCTCTACCTCTTCTTTTTCAAGTGGATACGAAAACAGGAAGGCCTCCTATCTGGCTTTTTCATTATATTTGCAGGCTTGCTCTTGATTTTTGAGGCCTACTTAGTTTGGAAATATGGTTTGGATAAGTCCGTTCTAAAAGGAACCATGGCTCAGGTTGTGACTGATTTGACTGGTTTTCGAACGACCAGTTTTGCTGGAGGTGGCTTGATTGGGGTTGCTCTTTATATTCCAACTGCCTTTCTCTTTTCAAATATCGGCACTTACTTTATTGGTTCTATCTTGATTTTAGCAGGCGCTCTCCTAATCAGTCCTTGGTCTGTTTACGATATTGCTGAATTTTTCAGTAGAGGCTTTGCTAAATGGCGAGAAGGGCATGAGCGTCGAAAAGAGGAACGCTTTGTCAAACAAGAAGAAAAAGCTCGCCAAAAGGCTGAGGAAGAGGCTAGATTAGAACAAGAAGAGACCGAAAAAGCCTTACTCGATTTGCCTCCTGTTGATATGGAAACAGGTGAAATTTTGACAGCAGATGTTGTACTTGACGCTCCACCTTTTCCAGAAGAAGACTGGGTGGAACCAGAAATCATCCTACCTCAAGCTGAACATGAATTCCCTGAACAAGCAGATGGCTCTGATGACGAAGATGTTCAGGTCGATTTTTCAGCCAAGGAAGCCCTTGAATATAAACTTCCAAGTTTACAACTCTTTGCCCCAGATAAACCCAAAGACCAGTCTAAAGAGAAGAAAATCGTTCGGGAAAACATCAAAATCCTAGAAGAAACTTTTGCTAGTTTTGGTATTAAGGTAACGGTTGAACGGGCTGAAATTGGGCCGTCAGTGACCAAGTATGAAGTCAAGCCAGCAGTGGGTGTACGGGTTAACCGCATTTCCAATCTAGCAGATGACCTCGCTCTAGCCTTGGCGGCCAAGGATGTCCGAATCGAAGCACCTATCCCAGGGAAATCTTTAGTGGGAATCGAAGTACCTAACTCTGAGATTGCGACAGTTTCTTTCCGCGAACTATGGGAACAATCTCAAACGAAAGCAGAAAATCTCTTGGAAATTCCTTTAGGGAAGGCTGTTAATGGCACCGCAAGAGCTTTTGACCTTTCTAAAATGCCCCACTTGCTAGTCGCAGGTTCAACGGGTTCAGGGAAGTCAGTAGCAGTTAACGGCATTATCGCTAGCATCCTCATGAAGGCGAGACCTGACCAAGTTAAATTTATGATGGTCGATCCCAAGATGGTTGAGTTGTCTGTTTACAATGATATTCCCCACCTCTTGATTCCAGTTGTGACCAATCCACGCAAGGCCAGCAAGGCCCTGCAAAAGGTTGTGGATGAAATGGAAAACCGTTATGAACTCTTTGCCAAGGTGGGAGTTCGTAATATTGCAGGCTTTAATGCCAAGGTAGAAGAGTTCAATGCCCAGTCTGAGTACAAGCAGATTCCGCTACCGCTCATTGTCGTGATTGTGGATGAGTTGGCTGACCTTATGATGGTTGCCAGCAAGGAAGTGGAAGATGCCATCATTCGTCTTGGGCAGAAGGCGCGTGCTGCAGGGATCCACATGATTCTTGCAACCCAGCGTCCATCCGTTGATGTCATCTCTGGTCTAATCAAGGCTAATGTTCCTTCTCGTGTCGCTTTCGCAGTTTCATCAGGAACAGACTCCCGTACGATTTTGGATGAAAATGGAGCTGAAAAACTGCTTGGTCGAGGAGATATGCTCTTTAAACCGATTGATGAAAATCATCCAGTTCGTCTGCAAGGATCCTTTATCTCGGATGATGATGTTGAACGCATCGTAAACTTTATCAAGGCTCAGGCGGATGCAGACTACGATGAGAGTTTTGATCCAGGTGAGGTTTCTGAAAATGAAGGTGAATTTTCAGATGGTGAATCTGGTGGAGATCCGCTTTTTGAAGAAGCTAAGGCTTTGGTAATCGAAACGCAGAAAGCCAGTGCATCCATGATTCAGCGTCGTTTGTCTGTTGGATTTAACCGTGCGACCCGCCTCATGGAAGAACTCGAAATGGCAGGTGTCATCGGTCCAGCTGAAGGTACCAAACCAAGAAAAGTATTGCAACAATAAATTTTTCTCTTATACAGGAATGTGAACCTGACGTGATTTGAAGAGATTTTTGAAGCGGATTATCTATGATGTATAATTAATTGAATCTAAAATAGTACGAAACGACTTTTAAAGCATGAAATTGATTTGAATTCCCTAATAAATTTGTTCACATTTTATTCAAACACTATATCAAGCTGAAACAGATTTAGAATTTCTTTTAGATATATGAAGACTCCCCTTATAGTTTCTAGTGAATATCTGTTTTTCACTAGAAACTATAAGGGGAGCTTTTGTACTCATGTATGAGATAGATTTCTCTTTTTTGTTTTATTAATACTCAATGAAAATCAAAGAGCAAACTAGGAAGCTAGCCGCAGGCTGTACTTGAGTACGGTAAGGTGACGCTGACGTGGTTTGAATTTGATTTTCGAAGAGTGTAAAACTGCATAGCTCACTTTTCAGCAGGAATCAGCTATTGTATTCGCTAGATGTTAGCTGACATCAATTCACTACTGTTTAAAATTTTGAGAGTTCTGCAGTTTTTGAGTTCAGTTTCTGTTTATTCACCAAAGAAAAATGGTGGGGCGAACCGTTTCAGCTCTTCAAAGCAATGTTGGGCTGCCTCTGCATCTTCACAGATGACAAGGCAGACATCATCACCACAGAGGGTAGCGATAGCGTCAGGGAAACTCAAAGCATCAATGATAGAACCAAATGATTGAGCCAGTCCAGGAAGGGTTTTTAGTAGAACTTGATGTTGAACTGGGCGCATCAAGACAAGGGCGTCTTCCATGTAGAGTTCGAGGCGTTTTTCCCATTTTGAGATAGAACCTGTATTAAGCACGTAGTAAGAGTTATCCTCTTCTCGAACTTTTGACAGGTTCATATTTTTGATGTCGCGTGAGAGAGTTGCCTGGGTAACTTGAATGTCATTATCAGCAAGAAGGGCTTGCAGCTCAGCCTGTGTATGAATCTTGTTTTTTGCAACAAGAGCGCGTATGAGTTGGTGTCGGTGTTCAGATTTATTCATAATAATTTAACTCCTTTTTTAGTGAGGTAGGATAAGTGTAGACTGTTCAAGATCAACAGTCAGCTGGTAAGCGGTATTGTCACGTATGGTGATTTCAAAGTCAGTAGTATAGAGGACTAAACGGAGAGTGTCTCCTTCTTTTAACTTGTAAATAGTCGGTTGCAGTTCAAACTGGATATCCATCCATTCATCTGCAGTAATATCCTCTACTAACAGTAAATCATTTCTATTTTGCAAATTGAGATAACCTTTTGTCACGACTCGTTGTGTATTTTCACGAAAAGGCAATTCGTTAAGATTTTCCAACATGTAGTAGCGACCGTTGTCAATGGTTCTAGCACCTAAAACAGCAGGATAAGGTTGTAGGTATTTCTTTTGTCCAAGTTCTAGCAGTTGGGCAGATAAGAGCCCCTTATTTGTACTGGATTTGATACGAAGATTAAGTTGAGCTCGACCGTTCAAGTGAAGATCTTTAGTTACAGGAAGGTCGATAGTAATCTGATTGACTTTCCCTTGATAAAGTTCTGTATTGAAGGTCTGGTATGTCTTACCATAACTCTCAAAATCTTTATCTGAGTACTGGTTTTGAATAACTTGCTCTTCTTGACCAAGTGCGAAGGTTTCAAAGTTATCTTGCTCACCGAAGGTATCAAGTGGTAACCAAGTCTGAGGAGCGGTATTATCCTGCCAGATAACAGTTGGAAGTTGGAAATCTGTATCTTCTCCCAGTAATTTCTTAGTCAATAAGGCGTTCATGGACTCACGGAAGTCAATGGACTGCCAGTTGTTCATGTACACATGGGCGCCATTATGGAAAAAGAGGTGCTTATTTATATGAGTAGGAAGAGCATGGAACATCTGGTAAACATGAAGTGGTTTGACATTCCAATCCTGTGAACCATGGGTAAAGACAACCTCTGCCTTTACTTTATCAGCATTGAGCAGATAGTTGCGGTCATGCCAAAATTGATTGTAGTCACCAGATTTGCGATCTAACTGCTCTTTTACTTTTTCTAAGTCAGCTTGGTGAGCCTCCTTACCACGGATATAGTCGCCAGCCAAGAGGTTACGAGAGTAGGTTAGTTCAGCAAGGGAGTCAAAGTCTTCACCTGGATAACCACCTGGGCTAGTTACCAGACCGTTTTCACGGTAGTAGTTGTACCATGATGAAATGCCAGCCTCGGCAATAATAACCTCTAAACCATCTACACCTGTAGTCGCCAGACCATTGGACATGGTACCTAGATAGGAAAGTCCAGTTGTAGCTACTTTTCCGTTTGACCAGTCAGCCTTGACTTGACGTTGGCGCGTGTGGTCAGTGAAGGCACGGCAACGGCCATTGAGCCAGTCGATGACATTTTTATAAGCCTCGATTTGCTGGTAGTCTCCATTAGTCATGAAACCTGTGGAGTCTTTGGTACCAACACCTGAGACATAGAGATTAGCAAAACCTCGTGGAAGGAAGTAGTCGTTGAGAGTATAGCTAGCGTTGATGTGCGTTAGCTTTTCCTCGGTTTCTGACACAAGCTCAGCTTGACCTTGGGGTTGGACGAGATTTAGTTGAGGTTCCTCTAGCTCAATCTTGTGAGCAGGTTTAACCTCGAGATTGCCCTCCATCTTGTAAAGAGCTTTATCGCTGGCTTTATCATTTGTTCCCTGATGATAGGGACTGGCAGTCATGATAGCAGGGATTTGCCCGTCAAAACGAGGACGAATAATGCTGACCTTGACTAAGTCTGATAGCCCTTTTCGGTCAGTATCGACACGAGTCTCAACGTAAACGACTTCACGAATGACATCATGGCTAGAAAAAGTAGCCAAACTCTTGCCGTTAAAGTAGTGATAGTCATTATCCTCAGGAATAAGACCATCACTGACAAGTTGGTCGATAAGAGTGTTCCCCTTTTTGGTGCGAGTATTGAGTAACTGATAGAGATTTTCAATCAAGTCACCATATACAATAGGAAATCCAGACTCTTTACGAAAAACATCACTGTCTTCAAAGTCAACCAAATAAGAAAAGCCTAAAAGTTGAAAAGCAACAGTATAAAAAATATCTGCTGTCAGTTCATCTTCTGATTGAAAAAATGTTAGCAGGTCTGTTTTATTATCAGCTGCTAGGATGGAAAGTGGATAGTTGGTGTCTTGATAAGTGAAAAAGAAACGACTTAGAAAAGACTCCAACATCTTTTTATTTGTTGACTCAGATGGAAAATCAAATCCATACTTTTTTAATTCATATAAAATAGTATCTCTTGGAAGTGATAAATAGCTGAATTGATTAAAGCGCATAAAACCTCCTTGTAAAATAATAATTAAGGTTATTATATCAAAAAAATAGGAAAAAGGGAATTATTAAGTGAGAAAGAAATTAATTAAAGAATAATGAATATTATTTATATGAAAAACAGGTACAACTCTATAGTCCAAAACAAGTTATAATAGTAAATAGATTAACTGGATGTGTCTTTCTGTTTTAAAAGATATATTCACTTCTTGGGATAAAAAAGTAAAAAAATTACCGGATCATTTGATTCTTTAAATGTATTTTTGCTTTTTTCATTCAAAAAATTTTACTTTAAGGATAAAATAGAGATAGGAGTCATTGCTTTTGTCTTTCTCTTTTTGAAAATGGTATAATATAGTGAGAAGGATAGAGGAGAAGTGTAAATTGATCGCACAACTAGATACAAAAACAGTCTATAGTTTTATGGAGAGCGTCATTTCGATTGAAAAGTATGTGAGAGCAGCTAAAGAATTCGGCTACACTCATCTGGCTATGATGGATATTGATAATCTTTATGGTGCTTTTGACTTTCTAGAGGTTACAAAAAAATATGGCATTCATCCTTTATTAGGGCTTGAAATGACTGTATTTATGGATGATCAGGAAGTGAATCTGCGCTTTTTAGCTCTATCTAGTGTGGGCTATCAGCAGTTGATGAAGCTTTCAACAGCCAAGATGCAGGGGGAGAAAAGTTGGTCAGTCTTGTCCCAGTACCTGGAGGATATCGCGGTAATTGTGCCTTATTTTGAAGAGCTTGAATCACTAAATCTAGGCTGTGATTACTATATAGGGGTTTACCCAGAAACACTGGTAAGCGAATTTTATCGTCCTATCTTACCTCTCTATCGGGTCAATGCCTTTGAAAGCAGGGATAGAGAAGTTCTACAAGTATTAACAGCGATTAAAGAAAACCTACCGCTCAGAGAAGTCCCTTTGCGCTCGCGACAAGATGTCCTTATATCAGCAAGTTCTTTAGAGAAACTATTCCAAGAACGTTTTCCTCAAGCCTTGGAAAACTTAGAAAAGCTTATTTCAGGTATTTCTTATGACTTGGATACTAGTTTGAAACTGCCTCGTTTTAATCCAGAGAGACCAGCAGTAGAAGAGTTGAGAGAACGTGCTGAACTGGGACTTGCTCAGAAGGGGTTGTCTAGTAAAGAATATCAAGACCGTCTAGACCAAGAATTGGCTGTTATTCATGATATGGGCTTTGACGATTATTTCTTGGTTGTCTGGGATTTGCTACGTTTTGGACGTTCGAATGGCTACTATATGGGAATGGGACGGGGTTCAGCAGTTGGTAGCTTGGTTTCTTATGCCTTAGATATCACAGGGATTGACCCAGTAGAGAAAAATCTGATTTTTGAACGTTTCCTCAATCGTGAACGCTATACCATGCCTGATATTGATATCGATATTCCTGATATTTATCGTCCAGATTTTATCAGGTATGTTGGCAATAAATATGGCAGTAAACATGCGGCTCAAATCGTTACTTTTTCAACCTTTGGAGCCAAGCAAGCTCTACGAGATGTCTTGAAACGTTTTGGTGTGCCAGAGTATGAATTATCTGCAATTACCAAGAAAATCAGTTTTCGTGACAATCTCAAGTCGGCCTATGAAGGCAATCTCCAGTTTCGTCAGCAAATCAATAGTAAGTTAGAATACCAAAAAGCCTTTGAAATTGCCTGCAAGATTGAGGGCTACCCAAGACAAACCTCTGTCCATGCGGCTGGTGTTGTAATCAGTGACCAAGATTTGACCAACTACATTCCTCTAAAGCATGGTGATGAAATTCCACTGACTCAGTATGATGCTCATGGAGTTGAAGCCAGTGGGCTTTTGAAGATGGATTTTCTGGGACTGCGAAATTTGACCTTTGTCCAGAAGATGCAAGAGTTGCTTGCTGAATCAGAAGGTATTCATCTGAAAATAGAAGAAATTGATTTGGAAGACAAAGAAACGCTGGCTTTATTTGCTTCTGGCAATACAAAAGGTATCTTTCAATTTGAACAACCTGGTGCCATTCGCCTGCTCAAGCGTGTGCAGCCAGTCTGTTTTGAAGATGTCGTAGCAACTACTTCCCTAAATCGACCAGGTGCTAGTGATTATATCAATAATTTTGTAGCTAGAAAACATGGGCAGGAAGAAGTGACTGTTCTGGATCCAGTACTAGAGGATATTTTGGCTCCAACCTACGGAATTATGCTCTATCAGGAGCAGGTTATGCAGGTGGCTCAGCGATTTGCCGGATTTACTCTTGGGAAAGCCGATATTTTGCGCCGAGCTATGGGGAAAAAGGATGCCTCTGCTATGCATGAGATGAGGGCTTCCTTTATTCAAGGTTCATTAGAAGCGGGACATACTGCGGAAAAGGCAGAGCAGGTCTTTGATGTTATGGAGAAGTTTGCAGGCTATGGTTTTAACAGGTCACATGCCTATGCATACTCAGCCTTGGCCTTCCAGTTGGCTTATTTCAAAACGCATTATCCAGCCATTTTTTATCAGGTCATGTTGAATTCTGTCAACAGTGATTACTTAACAGATGCCTTAGAAGCAGGCTTTGAAGTAGCGCCTCTGTCCATAAATACCATTCCCTATCACGATAAAATTGCCAACAAGTCCATCTATCTAGGATTGAAATCGATTAAGGGAGTCAGCAATGATCTGGCTCTATGGATTCTTGAAAACAGACCCTATTCTAACATTGAAGATTTTATAGCTAAATTACCTGAGAATTATCTGAAACTTCCTCTGCTAGAACCTTTGGTAAAAGTTGGTCTTTTCGATTTATTTGAAAAAAATCGTCAAAAAGTATTCAATAATTTAGCTAATCTATTTGAATTTGTAAAAGAGTTAGGAAGTTTGTTTGGAGATACTATTTATAGCTGGCAGGAATCGGAAGATTGGACGGAACAAGAAAAATTCTATATAGAACAAGAGCTTTTAGGGATAGGTGTCAGCAAACATCCCCTACAAGCTATTGCAAGTAAGGCTATTTACCCGATTACCCCAATTGGAAATTTATCAGAAAATAGCTACGCTATTATTTTGGTTGAAGTTCAGAAAATAAAAGTAATTCGTACCAAAAAGGGTGAAAATATGGCTTTCTTACAGGTGGATGATAGTAAGAAAAAATTGGATGTCACTCTCTTTTCAGACTTATATCGTCAGGTTGGGCAGGAAATAAAAGAGGGAGCCTTCTACTATATAAAAGGAAAGATCCAGTCACGTGATGGCCGTCTGCAAATGATTGCACAAGAAATAAGAGAAGCAGTTGCTGAACGCTTTTGGATACAGGTAAAAAATCATGAATCGGATCAAGAAATTTCACGTATTTTAGACCAATATAAAGGTTCAATCCCAGTCATTATCAGGTATGAAGAGGAACAGAAAACAATCGTTTCTCCCCATCATTTTGTAGCTAAATCCAATGAATTAGAAGCGAAGTTGAATGAAATCGTTATGAAAACGATTTATCGCTAAAAATACGGAAAATAGAAGAATTTTAAAATCAAATGTGATATAATTAATAAGAATGTTAAAAGAAAAAGGAGCATAAACCAATATGAAACGTATTGCTGTTTTGACTAGTGGTGGAGACGCCCCTGGTATGAACGCTG
>CAURTM010000045.1:0-10739 GCA_963527735.1 uncultured Streptococcus sp. | reverse complement strand
GTTGGCCAAGTTTTAGCCGTCCGATTTCCAAGGAATTGATTCATTATTACAAGGACCTGAGTCATGGAATGGAGCGAATCGAGGTTCGTTCTCGGTCAGGCAATGCTCACTTGGGTCATGTTTTCACAGATGGACCGCGTGAGTTTGGTGGCCTCCGTTACTGTATTAATTCTGCATCCTTGCGTTTTGTAGCCAAGGATGAGATGGAAGAGGAAGGATATGACTATTTATTACCGTACTTAAACAAATAAAACTGAGAAGGTGGGGCTTCCCACTTTCTTCATTTCCAGAATAAGAATAGAAGGGATTTATGAAACACCTATTATCTTACTTCAAACTTTACATCAAGGAATCAATTTTAGCACCCCTGTTCAAGCTGCTTGAAGCTGTTTTTGAGCTCTTGGTTCCCATGGTGATTGCTGAGATTGTTGACCAATCCTTGCCCCAAAGAAATCAAGGTCATCTATGGATGCAGATTGGCCTGCTCCTTATCTTTACAGTAATTGGTGTTGTGGTGGCTTTAATAGCTCAGTTCTACTCAGCTAAGGCTGCGGTTGGATTTGTCAAAGGACTGACAGATGATCTCTATCGCCATATTCTTTCATTGCCCAAGGACAGCAGAGACCGTTTGACAACTTCTAGCTTGGTCACTCGCTTGACTTCGGATACCTACCAGATTCAGACTGGTATCAATCAATTCCTGCGTCTCTTTTTGCGAGCGCCTATTATCGTTTTTGGTGCCATTTTTATGGCTTATCGCCTCTCAGCTGAGTTGACTTTCTGGTTCTTGGTCATGGTTGTGATTTTGACTATCGTCATTGTAGGGCTATCTCGACTGGTCAATCCTCTCTACAGTAGTCTCAGAAAGAAAACGGACCAACTGGTTCAAGAAATGCGCCAGCAATTACAAGGGATGCGGGTTATTCGTGCTTTTGGGCAAGAAAAACGAGAGTTACAAATTTTTCAAATCCTTAACCAAGTCTATGCTAGATTACAAGAAAAGACAGGTTTCTGGTCTAGTTTATTAACACCTCTTACCTATTTGATTGTTACTGGAACCCTCCTTATTATTATCTGGCAGGGATATGTTTCTATTCAAGGAGGATTGCTCAGTCAAGGTGCTCTGATCGCCCTTATCAACTATCTCTTACAGATCTTGGTGGAATTGGTCAAGCTAGCCATGCTGATAAATTCCCTCAACCAGTCCTATATCTCAGCTAAGCGAATCGAGGAAGTCTTTGCTGAGGCTCCAGAAGATATTCATTCAGAATTAGAACAAAAGCAAGCTACCAGTGATCAGGTTTTACAAGTTCAAGAACTGACCTTTACCTATCCTGATGCGGCCCAGCCTTCTCTGAGAGATATTTCCTTTGATATGACTCAAGGGCAGATCCTTGGTATCATTGGGGGAACGGGTTCTGGTAAATCAAGTTTGGTGCAACTCATCCTCGGACTTTATCCAGCAGACAAGGGGAGCATTGACCTTTATCGAGATGGATCTAGTCCTCGTAATTTGGAGCAGTGGCGGTCATGGATTGCCTATGTGCCTCAAAAGGTCGAACTCTTTAAGGGAAGCATTCGTTCTAACTTGACTCTAGGTTTAAATCAAGAAGTGACTGATCAAGAACTATGGCAAGCCTTGGAAATAGCGCAAGCCAAGGATTTTGTCAGTGAAAAGGAAGGACTCTTGGATGCCCTAGTTGAGGCAGGAGGTCGAAATTTCTCAGGTGGACAAAAACAAAGGCTGTCTATTGCTCGCGCAGTATTGCGCCAAGCTCCATTTCTCATCCTAGATGATGCTACCTCGGCCCTCGATACCATTACCGAGTCTAAGCTCTTGAAAGCTATCCGAGAAAATTTGCTAAATACGAGCTTAATCTTGATCTCTCAACGAACCTCGACTTTACAGATGGTTGACCAGATTCTCCTCTTAGAAAAAGGAGAGCTCTTAGCTATCGGCAAGCATGAGGACTTGATGAAGACTAGTCAAGTCTATCGTGAAATCAATGCATCCCAACATGGAAAGGAGGACTAGCATGAGACGACAAACTGCAAATCAAACACTCACACGTTTGGCCAAAGATTTAGTAAGTCATCCTTTCCTCCTTTTCCTAGCCTTTCTAGGAACTATTGCCCAAGTTGGTTTATCGATTTATCTACCTATTCTGATTGGGCAGGTCATTGACCAAGTCCTATTGACTGGCTCTTCACCAGTTTTTTGGCAGATTTTTCTCCAAATGATCTTTGTGGTCATAGGAAATACCCTTGTGCAATGGATCAATCCTCTTCTCTATAATCGCCTAATCTTTTCTTATACCAGAGACTTGCGAGAGCGAATCATCCATAAGCTTCATCGTTTACCGATTGCCTTTGTGGATCGACAAGGAAGTGGAGAAATGGTTAGTCGTGTGACCACAGACATCGAACAGTTGGCAGCTGGCTTGACCATGATTTTTAACCAATTTTTCATTGGAGTCTTGATGATTTTGGTTAGTATTCTAGCCATGCTGCAAATTCATCTCCTCATGACCCTCTTGGTCTTGCTGTTGACCCCACTGTCTATGGTGATTTCACGCTTTATTGCCAAACGATCTTATCATCTCTTCCAGAAGCAAACAGAGACGAGAGGCATTCAGACTCAGTTGATTGAAGAATCGCTTAGCCAGCAGACTATTATCCAGTCCTTTAATGCTCAGAAAAAGTTTATCCAAAGACTGCATGAGGCGAATGAAAATTACGCAGGCTATTCTCAGTCAGCCATCTTTTATTCCTCAACGGTCAATCCTTCGACTCGCTTTGTCAACGCTCTCATTTATGCTCTTCTTGCTGGAGTGGGAGCTTATCGTATCATGATGGGGTCAACCTTGACCATTGGTCGTTTAGTGACTTTTTTGAACTATGTTCAGCAATACACCAAGCCCTTTAACGATATTTCTTCGGTTCTAGCTGAATTGCAAAGTGCTCTCGCTTGTGCGGAGCGTGTCTATGCTGTCTTAGAAAGTCCTGAGGTAGCTGAAACAGGTAAGGAGGAGTTGACCAGTGACCAGGTTAAGGGGGCTATTTCCTTTAAGCATGTTTCTTTTGGCTACCATCCAGAAAAAATCTTGATTAAGGATTTGTCTATTGATATTCCAGCTGGTAGCAAGGTAGCCATCGTTGGTCCGACAGGTGCCGGAAAATCAACTCTTATCAATCTCCTCATGCGATTTTACTCTATTAACTCGGGAGATATCTTGTTAGATGGTCGTTCCATTTACGACTATACCCGAGCATCATTGAGACAGCAGTTTGGCATGGTGCTCCAAGAAACTTGGCTCAAGCAAGGAACCATTCATGACAATATTGCTTTTGGAAATCCTGATGCCAGTCGGGAGCAAGTGATTACTGCTGCAAAGGCAGCCAATGCAGACTTTTTCATCCAACAGTTGCCGCAGGGTTACGATACCAGGTTGGAAAATGCTGGAGAATCTCTCTCTGTTGGTCAGGCCCAGCTTTTGACTATTGCCCGAATCTTTCTGGCTATTCCAAAGATTCTTATCTTAGACGAGGCAACCTCTTCCATCGATACGCGGGCAGAAGTGTTGGTACAGGATGCCTTTGCTAAACTCATGAAAGGGCGTACTAGCTTTATCATCGCCCACCGCTTGTCAACCATTCAGGACGCGGATTTGATTCTTGTCTTGGTGGATGGCGACATTGTTGAGTATGGGAACCATCAGGAACTCATGGCTCGAAAGGGCAAGTATTACCAAATGCAGCAAGCTGCAGCTTTCAGCTCTGAATAAGCCTTTCTACTTTGAAATCTTATGGACAAAAAAAGTTGCCTTCGGGTGACTTTTTTGTTACAATAGCTAGAAAAATTATTCACTGTAAATTGTCTTATAGAAAAGGAGCCTAGAATGAAAGTCTATCAGCATGTAAATATCGTGACTTGTGATAAAGATTTCCATGTTTATCTAGATGGAATCTTAGCCGTTAAGGATTCTCAAATCGTCTATGTTGGTCAAGAGAAGTCAGAGATTTTAGAGCAAGCTGAGCAGATTATAGACTATCAGGGCGCCTGGATTATGCCTGGTTTGGTCAATTGTCACACCCATTCTGCTATGACAGGATTGAGAGGAATCCGAGATGATAGCAATCTCCATGAATGGCTCAATGACTATATCTGGCCAGCAGAAGCTGAGTTTACTCCAGACATGACTAGCAAGGCGGTCAAAGAAGCGCTGACAGAAATGCTCCAGTCAGGAACAACAACCTTCAACGATATGTATAATCCCAATGGAGTGGAGATTGAGCAGATTTATCAGGCAGTGAAAACTTCCAAGATGCGTTGTTATTTCTCACCGACCCTTTTTTCTTCTGAGGCAGAGACAACTGTTGAGACCATAAGCAGAACACGATCTATCATAGAGGAAATCTTAGGATATGAAAATCCAAATTTCAAAGTTATGGTGGCCCCACATTCTCCTTACAGCTGTAATCAAGACTTGCTGGAAGCGAGCTTGGAAATGGCAAAAGAGTTGGGTATCCCCATCCATATCCATGTTGCGGAGACCAAGGAGGAGTCAGGCATTATCCTGAAACGATACGGCAAACGCCCCCTCGCCTTTTTAGAAGAACTGGGTTACTTAGAGCATCCGTCTGTCTTTGCTCACGGGGTCGAATTAAACGAGCGAGAAATTGAGCGCTTGGCATCCTCTCAAGTGGCTATTGCCCACAACCCTATCAGCAATCTCAAACTGGCCTCAGGGATTGCTCCAATCATCCAACTTCAAAAAGCAGGAGTGGCTGTCGGAATTGCGACAGATTCGGTTGCTTCCAATAACAATCTAGATATGTTTGAGGAAGGACGGACTGCAGCCCTTCTTCAGAAGATGAAAAGTGAGGATGCCAGCCAATTCCCAATCGAAACAGCCCTCAAGGCTCTGACAATAGAAGGGGCTAAGGTCCTAGGAATGGAAAATCAGATAGGAAGTCTGGAAGTAGGTAAACAGGCAGATTTTCTCGTTATTCAACCACAAGGGAAAATTCATCTCCAACCTCAGGAAAATATGCTTTCTCATCTCGTCTATGCTGTTAAATCTAGTGATGTTGATGATGCTTATATCGCTGGAGAACAGGTTGTTAAGCAAGGTCAAGTTCTGACAGTAGAACTTTAGAAGAAAAATCACGAAAAATTTTAAAAAAAGTTTGCAAAAATCTTGCATTCTTTTTTTGACTATGCTATACTTATATACGGTTTGAAAAAACTGCCTAAGACAGTAGGGGAGCTCGACTCATAAATATCCTACCGAGGACAAAACGTATCATGTAAAAAGAAGCGTATTGTACTTTCGTGTCTAGGTTTGGGCGCGTTTTTCTTTTGGAAAAATTCCCCAAGCAAAATAATTACGGAGGTGAACACACTAATGAGTGAAGCAATTATTGCTAAAAAAGCGGAACTAGTTGACGTAGTAGCTGAAAAAATGAAAGCTGCTGCATCTATCGTCGTTGTAGACGCTCGTGGTTTGACAGTTGAGCAAGATACAGTTCTTCGTCGTGAGCTTCGTGGAAGCGAAGTTGAGTATAAAGTTATTAAAAACTCAATCTTGCGTCGTGCAGCTGAAAAAGCTGGTCTTGAAGATCTTGCATCTGTATTTGTTGGACCATCTGCAGTAGCATTTTCTAACGAAGATGTTATCGCACCAGCGAAAATCTTGAACGACTTTTCTAAAAACGCTGAAGCACTTGAAATCAAAGGTGGTGCAATCGAAGGCGCTGTCGCATCTAAAGAAGAGATTCTTGCACTTGCAACTCTTCCAAACCGCGAAGGACTTCTTTCTATGCTCCTTTCTGTACTTCAAGCGCCAGTGCGCAACGTTGCTCTTGCAGTCAAAGCGGTTGCAGACAACAAAGAAGACGCAGCTTAATCTTAAGCTACGCAGCGTAGCCTAGCTACAAAAAATAAAAACATAAAATATAAAAACATATTTGGAGGAAATAACAATGGCATTGAACATTGAAAACATTATTGCTGAAATTAAAGAAGCTTCAATCCTTGAATTGAACGACCTTGTAAAAGCTATCGAAGAAGAATTTGGTGTAACTGCAGCTGCTCCTGTAGCTGTTGCTGCAGCTGGTGCTGCTGACGCTGGTGCTGCTAAAGATTCATTCGACGTTGAATTGACATCTGCAGGCGACAAAAAAGTTGGCGTTATCAAAGTTGTACGTGAAATCACAGGTCTTGGACTTAAAGAAGCTAAAGAACTTGTTGACGGTGCACCAGCACTTGTTAAAGAAGGCGTTGCAACTGCAGAAGCTGAAGAAATCAAAGCTAAATTGGAAGAAGCTGGAGCTTCAGTTACTCTTAAATAAGAGGCATATACCAATTAGAATTCGGAATACTATAGTATCAGCCTTTTAGAATCGTGAACACATTTTAGAAACTGATAAATTAATTTAGTTTCCTACCAAAAACCCTACCAAAAATTAATTTGGCAGGGTTTTTCTTTTTAACAAATTTATCGTGGAGAACAATTGAATATTGTTCTCCTTTTTTTATTTTCAGGAGGGAAAATGACAAAAGAATTACAATCATCACGCTATATTGTCATTTCATTTTTAGTACGTGAAATGGGAATTGATATTGTTGAAGCCATCTCTCTTATGGCTGAATTGGAAAAAAGTGGCTTGGTTCGATTGGAATCGAGTGGAGATTTAATACTCAAAGAACTTGGAGGAGAGCTATGAAACGAATTACCGCAAATCAATACCAAACTTCAGAACGGTATTATAAATTACCTAAAATTCTTTTTGAGGATGAGAAATATATGGATATGAAATTAGAAGTAAAGGTGGCTTATTCTATTTTAAAAGATCGTTTAGAATTATCTCTTAGTCGTGGTTGGATAGATGAAGAAGGAGCGGTTTATTTAGTATTTTCTAATTCTAAACTGATGAGGCTGTTAGGTTGTTCGAAGTCAAAATTACTATCAATCAAAAAAATTCTTAAAGAATATGACTTAATTGATGAAGTTCAACAGTCTTCAAGTGAGAAAGGAAGACTAGCTAATAAGATTTATTTAGGGGAGTTGTCTTCTACCCCAGTAGGTAATTCAAACAGGCCTAGTGTTAAAAAAAGACTAGGGCAGGTTGAAAATGAAACGACCCCCGTCTCACATTCAGCCCCTAGTGAGACTGAAGTTAGTGAGACTAAATATAGTGAGACTGATTCTTTATTTATTGAGGATGAGGAAGAAAGGAATACTCAACCTATCTTGAGAAGAAAAGTAGAAAAGGTCACAAAATATGATCGAGATTATATTTGGGGATTGGTACAAGATCAATTTAGACGAGAAGGTTTTTCTGAAACAGCCAGTGAAATTGCTATGACTGATTTTGAGAGAATCTATCAGTATGCTCTTGACAATGTTCGCTTTGTTAGACGTGCGGAAGTACTTGCTGAATTTGTGTTTAATGGCCTATATTCCGTTTGGAATAACCGTGTTAGAAAAGGAGGTGGTTAAATGTCGTCAATCGAGTGGATATTAGTTATGCTCATTTTAATTTCAAGTGGTGTGACACTTTGGACATTGATAGTCGATCAGAAAGGGGTGATAAAGAAATGAGATTTATTGATTTATTTTCAGGTATTGGAGGATTTCGACTTGGAATGGAAAGTGTCGGACATGAGTGTATTGGATTTTGTGAGATTGATAAATTTGCTAGGGAATCTTATAAGTCCATTTTTCAAACGGAAGGAGAAATAGAATTTCATGACATACGAGATGTTTCAGATGACGAATTTAAAAAACTTAGAGGGAAAGTCGATGTCATCTGTGGGGGATTCCCTTGTCAAGCATTTTCAATCGCAGGAAGACGATTTGGATTTGAAGATACTAGAGGAACTTTGTTCTTTGAAATTGCTCGAGCGGCCAAACAAATCCAACCACGTTTTCTTTTTCTTGAAAATGTTAAAGGCCTACTCAATCACGATAAGGGACGGACGTTCACCACAATCCTTACCACACTTGATGAGTTGGGGTTTGATGTTGAGTGGCAGGTGCTTAACAGTAAGGATTTTGGCGTTCCCCAAAACAGGGAGAGGGTGTTTATTATCGGACATTCTAGAAAGAAAGGTACCAGACTCCTATTTCCTTTCAGACGAGAAGGTCAAGCAACTAACTCTGAGACTTTAAAAACACTAGGGAATTTGAATCCATCAAAAAGTGGAATGAGTGGTAAAGTCTATTATTCAGAAGGTCTTGCGCCAACCTTAGTTCGTGGAAAAGGAGAAGGATTTAAAATTGCGATTCCTTGTATGACACCAGACAGATTAGAAAAAAGACAAAATGGGAGACGTTTCAAGGATAATCAAGAGCCGATGTTTACTTTAAATACTCAGGATAGACATGGTATTGTCGTTGTTGGAGATTTACCGACTTGCTTTAAGGAGACCGGTCGAGTCTATGGAAGTGAGGGCTTATCTCCAACACTGACTACAATGCAAGGTGGAGATAAAATTCCCAAAATACTAATTCCAGAACCAATCCAATTTCTAAAAGTACGGGAAGCAACGAAAAAAGGATATGCTCAAGCAGAGATTGGAGATTCAATCAATTTGGAGAGACCAAGTTCTCAGTATCGTCGAGGTAGAGTTGGAAAAGGTATAGCTAATACGTTAACAACTAGTGGACAAATGGGAGTAGTAGTGGCTAGCTATGAAGGAGAAGATAAACAAATTTATCATGTAGCCGGTGTATTAATAGATGGGCAATTTTACCGTTTGAGAATACGACGAATCACTCCTAAAGAGTGTTTTCGATTGCAGGGGTTTCCTGATTGGGCTTTTGAAGCTGCTAGAAAAGTCTCTAGTAATAGTCAGCTCTATAAACAAGCTGGTAATAGTGTAACCGTTCCTGTGATTGCCGCAATCGCAAAGAAATTAAAAGAAATCGAGGAAAAAGATGAAAGCTTTAAATAAAGAGTCAATACTAGATTGTGATGAATTAGAAACAGAATTACATGATGCAGAAATCAGACAGCTGGATGAACAAATATTTTTGATGCCCAATTATCCATGTGAGTTTGAGGTGACATTCTTAGATGATTACCATAAAAAACATAATTACCCCCTATTTTACGAATCCTATCTTCAAAACATTATGGAATTCCTTGAAAGTCAGGATATAAAGAACGGGGCTGATGCCTTTGTAGATGATAATCAGAATCTTGTTTTTGTTTTATATGGACAAGGCTATCGAGCCGAGGGAAGAGAGGGAATACTTACAACCCAAGTAACTGTAAAAGCTTATGATGAAGACAAGAAATCGATTAACTTCTCAAATTTATTAGATTCCTTAATAGTCTCAGAATATCAAATGGAACCGAATCTTTGGGAGGTCTCCCATGATTGATCTCTATCTAAGTAAAAATAGCCAAAGAAATCAACTTCTTTTAGACTTCTTCCAAAACTATGGCATCGAGGTATCTTGTCATTCAGTTTCTGAAATGACAAAGGATAAATTAATTGAGATGATGAGCTATTCTTCAGATTGTTTTGAATTTTTATCTCCCAATTTATTACGATTTAAGAACCGTGACAATCTAAGATTAACGGATTTCGTTGAGATGATTTTAAAAAATCCTGAACTAACCATCAGACTTCCTCTTGCGGTTTCAAATAAGCGAGTTTATCCAAATCTGAATTTGGAAGAGGCTAGAGCTTTATTGCCAAGAGATACGAAACAATTGATTTACATGGCACAAACACATTATTTATCTAACTAAAGGAGAAGCAATATGGCTGAACGATTTTGGGAGAACTTGTCCATTATTTTGGCTGAAAGAAATATCAGCTGGATTGAGTTAACCAGAAAAATGTTTGCGGGAGAGTTTCACTATCCAAGTGAATTGAATCGTTTGTATCAAAAGATTCGTCACTACAAGATGGAACAACGAATGCCTCAAAGTCCATGGGTAGAAAGGATTGTGCAGGTATTAGATTTAGATTATGAAGATTTATTTCGGAGGTAACTATGAAAAGAATAATTCCAGTTTATATATTCCAACAAGTAAATGTCCTATTGGTATCTCTATACTTACTGAAATTGCTTTGTATCGGTGAGTTAACTATACTACAGATTCTCTATGGAGCGTCGCTCATTTCTTTTTTATGGTTGTATGGTCAACGAAAACAAGTGGCCAAGGTCAATATGAAAACTAGGATAAAGTGGATTGGTATTGGATTCGTTAGCCTACTGATTATAAGTCTATATTTTAGTCTGATTCATGCTCAAGGGAGCACGAATCAAGCAAACTTAATTGGCCTTCAACATCAAGTTCCTTGGTTTTCATTTTTATTGTTTTTAATCAATGCGAGTATGGTTGAAGAATTTCTGTATAGAGAAATTTTATGGAACTTGGTTAGAAAATTAGATATTCGAGTTGCTTTGACAAGTGTTTTATTTGCCTTAGCACATCATCCAGGAACCATTCTAGCTTGGTGTTTATATGTTTCATTGGGAATGTTTTTAGGGATGGTGCGCTATAAATCGGACTTATGGGGCAGTATGGGGCTACATTTGGTGTGGAACCTACTAGTTTATAGTTTGCTACTTTTTTAGACAAAATTAGCTTGTTTTAGGGAAATGAAATGCTAACGTTATTAACAATGTTAGTCTTTTATTTCAAACTCTCTGATTAGTATGAATTTAGCTCGACAGAAAAATAAGAAATGTGATAAAAATTTCAACTACTCT
>CAURTM010000044.1:0-11925 GCA_963527735.1 uncultured Streptococcus sp. | reverse complement strand
ATGGTACAACAGCCGTTATTCCATCAGGTGATACAGTTAAGAAATCATCAGATAATGCAGGTAACGATGTAGTTAAACCAGCAGATAAGACTGTGGTAGCGAACCCAGATAAACTTACAGATGCTGAGAAGAAAGCCATCGAAGACAAAGTTAAAGCTGTAAATCCAGGTGCGACTGTAGTAGTAGACGATAAAGGAAACGCAACAGTGACAACGCCAGCAGGAAACACAGCAGTGATTCCAGCAGCAGACTTAACTAAGTCAGCTGAAGATATCTTTAAACAACGTCCATATGCACCATCAAATGGTGGAGGCAATAACAGTGGTAACGGTAACGGAACTTCTGACAATAACGCAGCTAATAACACTGATGCAAAAGTGAATAAAGCTAAGTTAGAAGGTGCTATCCATCAATTAGATGAATTGATCATTAAAGAATCAGCTAAGCTTGATGCAGAAACTGCAAAAGAAGCGAATGACTTATTAGCAGATGCTAAGAAAGTATTTGCTAATGCAGACGCAACTCAAGCAGAAGTGGATGCAATGGTTAAACGTATCGAAGACTTTATGGCGAAAGTTGCTCCAGCAACTGATCATGCAACTCCAGCTACTGCTCAAGCAGCAGCTAATGCTGGTCAAACAGCATCAGCACAAGCAAATGCGCGTAAAGCGGCTAAAGAATTGCCAAATACAGGTACAGCAGATTCTACTGTAGCTATGGTAGCAGCTGCCGCAAGTGCATTACTTGGTCTTGGTCTTGCAGGCCGTCGTCGTAAAGAAGACGAAGAAGCTTAATTGGTAGATTGTTTGATAATTATCGAATAATAAATCCGATTTTTAAAGCTTAAACTCTTCGAAAATCAAATTCAAACCGCGTTAGCTTCGCCTTGCCGTACTCAAGTACAGTCTACGGCTAGCTTCCTAGTTTGCTCTTTGATTTTCATTGAGTATTAAACAAGTACCTCTCATAAGAAAATCTCCTAGCAGGGAAGCCTGCTAGGAGATTTTACTAGTGAATCAAATGATAGTTCATTATT
Source organism: uncultured Streptococcus sp. (assembly GCA_963527735.1). Lineage (GTDB taxonomy): Bacteria > Bacillota > Bacilli > Lactobacillales > Streptococcaceae > Streptococcus. Next base: position 10,889 of record CAURTM010000044.1, on the reverse strand, counting down.
ATATGATTTTAAAGCCGTCATATTGACATACAATTTAATTTTTGCTAGAATCCTTGCAGGAGGATACGTCTAATGAAAACAATAAAAAAATTGATGCCAATCGCATTAGCAGTCTTTTTCTTTGGTTTGCTAGCGACAAGTGCAGTATTGGCGGATGATGCTGATTCAGAAGGTTGGAAATTTGTCCAAGAAAATGGTAGAACTTACTACAAGAAGGGTGAAATCAAAGAAAAGGCCTGGCGAGTGATTGATGGCAAGACCTATTATTTTGATCATGTATCAGGAGAAATGGTTGTCGGCTGGCAATACATCCCGTTTCCATCTAAAGGAAGTACTATTGGTCCTTACCCTAATGGTATGAGGTTGGAATTTATGCCAATGCCAAGATGGTACTACTTTGACAAAAATGGAGTGCTACAAGAGTTTGTTGGTAAGCAAGTTTTAGAGGCAAAAACTGCTACAAATACCAACAAACATCATGGGGAACAATATGATAGTCCAGCAGAGAAACGAGCCTATTATTTTGAAGATCAGCGTAGCTATCACACTTTAAAAACTGGTTGGATTTATGATGAGGGACACTGGTATTATTTACAAAAGGATAGTGGCTTCGATGCTCGTATCGACAGTTTGACGGTTGGGGAGCTAGTGCGTGGTTGGACCAATGACAACTCAACTTGGTACTATCTAGATCCAACAACTGCTGCAATGCAAACTGGTTGGAAACAACTTGGCAATAAGTGGTACTACCTCCGTTCATCAGGAGCAATGGTAACTGGTTGGTATCAGGAAGGCTCAACTTGGTACTATTTAGACCAGTCAAATGGCGATATGAAAACAGGTTGGCAATATCTTGGTAACAAGTGGTACTATCTTCGTTCATCAGGAGCTATGGCAACTGGCTGGTTCCAGGTCGGTAGTAAATGGTACTATGCTTATAGCTCAGGTGCTTTAGCAGTGAATACCACTGTAGATGGCTATTCTGTCAATTATAATGGCGAATGGGTTCAATAATGAAAGAGGCGATTGTAAAGGAAACAATCGCTTTTTTTGTGAAAATATAATAAAATAGATAGGAGAGAATAAATACTTGTAGGAAAAATGGGACGGCTTTTTCGTCTAGTAAAAGGATAACATGACAAAAAAAGTTGGTGTCGGTCAGGCACATAGTAAGATTATTTTAATAGGGGAGCATGCGGTCGTTTACGGCTATCCTGCCATTTCCCTGCCTCTCTTAGAGGTGGAGGTAACTTGTAAGGTAGTTCCTGCAGCGAGTCCTTGGCGTCTTTATGAGGAAGATACCTTGTCTATGGCGGTGTATGCCTCACTGGAGTATTTAGATATCAAAGAAGCCTGCATTCGCTGTGAGATTGACTCGGCTATCCCTCAAAAACGGGGAATGGGTTCGTCAGCTGCTATTAGCATAGCAGCCATTCGTGCGGTATTTGACTACTATCAGGCAGAACTACCTCATGATGTACTAGAAATCTTGGTCAATCGGGCGGAGATGATTGCTCATATGAATCCAAGTGGTTTGGATGCTAAGACCTGTCTCAGTGACCAGCCTATTCGTTTTATTAAGAATGTAGGATTTACAGAGCTTGAGATGGATTTATCCGCCTATTTGGTGATTGCCGATACGGGTGTTTATGGTCATACTCGTGAAGCCATCCAAGTGGTTCAAAGCAAGGGTAAGGATGCCCTACCGTTTTTGCATGCCTTGGGAGAATTAACACAGCAAGCAGAAGATGCGATTTCACGAAAAGATGCTGAGGGGCTGGGACAAATCCTCAGTCAAGCACATTTACATTTAAAAGAAATTGGTGTCAGTAGCCCTGAGGCAGACTCTTTGGTTGAAACGGCTCTTAGCCATGGTGTTCTAGGTGCCAAGATGAGCGGTGGTGGGCTAGGAGGCTGTATCATAGCCTTGGCAGCCAATTTGACTCAAGCTCAAGAACTAGCAGAAAGATTAGAAGAGAAAGGAGCTGTTCAGACATGGATAGAGAGCCTGTAACAGTACGTTCCTACGCAAATATTGCTATTATCAAATATTGGGGAAAGAAAAAAGAAAAAGAGATGGTACCTGCTACTAGCAGTATTTCTTTGACTTTGGAAAATATGTACACGGAGACGACTTTGTCATCTCTACCGATGGATGCGACAGCTGATGCCTTTTATATCAATGGTCAGCTACAAAATGAGGCGGAGCATGCCAAGATGAGTAAGATTATTGACCGCTACCGTCCAGCTGGTGAGGGCTTTGTCCGTATCGATACTCAAAACAATATGCCTACGGCAGCGGGCCTGTCCTCAAGTTCTAGCGGTTTGTCTGCCTTGGTCAAGGCTTGCAATGCTTATTTTCAGCTTGGATTGACTCGGAGCCAGTTGGCACAGGAGGCTAAGTTTGCCTCTGGCTCTTCCTCTAGGAGTTTTTATGGACCTCTAGGTGCTTGGGATAAGGATAGTGGGGAAATTTATCCTGTAGAGACAGACCTGAAACTAGCTATGATTATGTTGGTGCTAGAAGACAAGAAAAAACCAATCTCTAGTCGTGATGGGATGAAACTTTGTGTGGAAACCTCGACGACCTTTGATGACTGGGTGCGTCAGTCTGAGAAGGATTATCAGGATATGCTGGTTTATCTCAAGGAAAATGACTTTGCCAAGGTTGGGGAATTAACGGAGAAAAATGCCCTGGCTATGCACGCTACGACAAAAACAGCATCACCAGCCTTTTCTTATCTGACGGATGCTTCTTATGAGGCTATGGACTTTGTTCGCCAACTTCGTGAGCAAGGGGCAGCCTGCTACTTTACTATGGATGCTGGTCCCAATGTCAAGGTCCTCTGTCAGGAGAAAGACTTGGAGCATTTATCTGAAATCTTCAGTCAACGTTATCGCTTGATTGTGTCAAAAACAAAGGATTTGAGCCAAGATGACTGCTGTTAAAACTTGTGGAAAACTCTATTGGGTAGGTGAATACGCTATTTTAGAGCCAGGACAGTTAGCCTTGATAAAGGCTATTCCCATCTATATGAAGGGCGAGATTACTTTTTCTGATAGTTACCGTATCTACTCAGATCTGTTTGATTTCGCAGTAGATTTGACGCCAAATCCTGACTATAGCTTGATTCAAGAAACGATTGCTTTAGTGCAAGATTTCCTTGTTTATCGTGGGCAGACCTTGCGACCTTTTTCTTTGGAAATTCGAGGAAAAATGGAACGAGAAGGGAAAAAGTTTGGTTTAGGTTCTAGTGGTAGCGTCGTTGTCTTGGTTGTCAAGGCTTTGCTGGCTCTATATAATCTTTCGGTTGATCAGGAGCTCTTGTTCAAGTTGGCCAGCGTGGTCTTGCTCAAGCGAGGCGACAATGGTTCTATGGGAGACCTTGCCTGTATCGTGGCAGAGGATTTGGTCCTTTACCAGTCATTTGATCGCCAGCAGGTGGCTGCTTGGTTGGAAGAAGAAAACTTGGCGACAGTTTTAGAGCGTGATTGGGGCTTTTCCATCTCACAAGTACAACCTGCACTAGAATGTGATTTCCTAGTTGGATGGACCAAGGAAGTGGCTGTATCGAGTCACATGGTCCAGCAAATCAAGCAAAATATCAATCAGAATTTTTTAAGTTCCTCAAAAGAAACAGTGGCTACTTTGGTAGAGGCCTTGGAACAGGGGAAAACCGAAAAAGTGATCGAGCAAGTAGAAGTGGCCAGTCAACTTTTAGAAGGCTTGAGCGCAGATATTTGCACACCTTCGCTTAGACAACTGAAAGAAGCCAGTCAAGATTTGCAGGCTGTTGCTAAGAGTAGTGGCGCTGGTGGTGGTGATTGTGGTATTGCCTTGAGTTTTGATGAGCAATCAACTGAAACCCTAAAAAACCGTTGGGCCGATCTGGGGATTGAGCTCTTATACCAAGAAAGGATAGGACATGACGACAAATCGTAAGGATGAGCACATCCGCTATGCCCTTGAGCAGAAAAGTTCTTATAATAGCTTTGATGAGGTGGAGTTGATTCATTCTTCCTTGCCTCTTTATGATCTGGATGAAATCGATCTTTCCACAGAGTTTGCTGGTCGAAAGTGGGACTTTCCTTTCTATATCAATGCTATGACAGGTGGGAGTAATAAGGGAAGAGAAATCAATCAAAAACTAGCTCAGGTGGCAGAAGCCTGTGGGATTTTGTTTGTGACAGGTTCTTATAGCGTAGCCCTCAAAGATCCAGCAGATGACTCTTTTTCTGTCAAGTATGATCATCCAAATCTCCTTCTTGGAACCAATATTGGATTGGACAAGCCTGTCGAGTTAGGTCTTCAGACTGTAGAAGAGATGCATCCTCTTCTCTTGCAAGTGCATGTCAATGTTATGCAGGAATTGCTCATGCCTGAGGGAGAAAGAACGTTTAGAAGCTGGCAATCGCATCTAGCAGACTATAGCAAGCAAATCCCCATTCCGATTGTCCTAAAGGAAGTTGGCTTTGGAATGGATGCCAAGACCATCGAAAGAGCCTATGATCTGGGTGTTCGAACCTTTGACCTGTCAGGTCGTGGTGGCACCAGCTTTGCCTATATTGAAAACCGTCGTAGTGGTCAGCGTGATTATCTCAATCAATGGGGCCAGTCTACCATGCAAGCCCTTCTCAATGCCCAAGACTGGAAAGACAAGGTTGAATTCTTGGTCAGTGGTGGCGTTCGCAATCCGCTAGATATGATTAAGTGCTTGGTCTTTGGTGCCAAGGCTGTAGGACTGTCACGAACAATTCTGGAATTGGTTGAAAGCTACACAGTCGAAGAAGTGATTGACATTGTTCAAGGCTGGAAAGACGATCTGCGTTTGATTATGTGTGCTCTTAATTGTGCCACCATAGCAGATCTGCAAAACGTAGACTATCTTCTATATGGAAAATTAAAAGAAGCAAAGGATCAGATGAAAAAGGCGTAACCACCGCCTTTTTTCCATCTTCAGACCGAGGTGACTTTTTTGAATTGTGATAAAATAGAAGGGAGAGGATGAACCTATGAGAAAATTTAAAATCTTTTTATTTATCGAAGCCTGTCTTTTGACAGGAGCTCTGATTTTGATGGTATCAGAGCATTTTTCGCGTTTTCTGCTGATTTTATTCCTCTTTTTGCTTTTAATTCGCTATTACACTGGTAAAGAGGGCAATAATCTTCTTTTAGTGGTGGCAAGCATTCTCTTCTTTTTCATCGTCATGCTCAATCCTTTTGTGATTCTAGCTATTTTTGTTGCGGTCATATACAGTCTCTTTCTTCTTTATCCGATGATGAATCAGGAAAAAGAGCAAACCAATTTGGTTTTTGAAGAGGTGGTGACGGTTAAGAAGGAGAAAAATCGTTGGTTTGGAAATCTCCATCATTTTTCAAGCTACCAGACTTGCCAGTTTGATGATATCAATCTCTTTCGCCTCATGGGCAAGGACACTATTCATCTGGAGAGGGTTATCCTAACCAATCATGACAATGTCATTATCCTCAGAAAGATGATAGGAACGACCAAAATCATTGTGCCTGTAGATGTGGAAGTCAGTCTCAGCGTTAACTGTCTCTATGGGGATTTGACTTTTTTCAATCAGCCCAAGCGAGCCCTTCGCAATGAACACTATCATCAAGAAACAAGAGACTATCTTAAGAGTAACAAGAGTATCAAGATTCTCTTGACCACTATGATTGGGGATGTGGAGGTGGTCAGAGGATGAAAAAGCAAGCCTATGTAATGATTGCTCTCACCTCCTTTCTGTTTGTCTTATTTTTCTCCCACAGCTTGCTGGACATCCTTGACTTTGACTGGTCTATTTTCTTGCACGATATCGAAAAAACAGAAAAATTTGTCTTTTTGTTGTTGGTGTTCAGCATGTCCATGACCTGTCTCTTAGCCCTATTTTGGCGAGGTATTGAAGAGCTTTCTCTAAGAAAGATGCAGGCTAATCTCAAGCGTTTATTGGCAGGGAAAGAAGTGGTTCAGGTTGCAGATCCAGATTTGGATGTTAGTTTTAAATCCTTATCTGTCAAACTCAATCTCTTGACAGAGGCTCTTCAAAAGGCTGAAAATCACAGCCTTGCTCAGGAAGAGAAAATCATCGAGAAAGAACGGAAGCGGATTGCTCGGGATTTGCACGATACAGTCAGTCAGGAGTTGTTTGCGGCCCACATGATTTTATCAGGCGTCAGTCAGCAGGCTTTGAAATTGGACAGAGAAAAGATGCAGACCCAGTTGCAGAGTGTCACAGCTATTTTAGAAACAGCCCAGAAGGATTTACGGGTCTTGCTCTTGCATTTGCGACCAGTTGAACTGGAGCAGAAGAGTCTGGTTGAGGGAATCCAAATCCTCTTAAAAGAGCTTGAGGACAAGAGTGATCTCAAGGTTAGTTTCAAGCAAAATGTGACGAAATTGCCTAAGAAAATCGAGGAGCATATCTTCCGTATCCTGCAAGAGTTGATCAGCAATACCCTCCGCCATGCCCAGGCATCTTGTCTGGATGTCTATCTCTATCAGACAGATTTTGAATTACAACTGAAGGTGGTGGACAATGGAATTGGTTTCCAGTTAGGGAACTTAGACGACTTGAGTTATGGACTGCGAAATATCAAGGAGCGGGTTGAAGATATGGCAGGGACGGTTCAGTTATTGACAGCTCCCAAGCAAGGGCTGGCAGTTGATATCCGTATTCCCCTGTTAGATAAGGAATGATAAAGGAGTAAAGATGAAAATTTTACTGGTAGATGACCATGAAATGGTCCGATTGGGCTTGAAAAGCTACTTTGACCTCCAAGATGATGTAGAAGTTGTGGGCGAGGCGTCCAACGGATCTCAGGGTATTGACTTAGCCTTGAAATTGCGTCCAGATGTTATTGTCATGGATATCGTCATGCCTGAGATGAATGGGATTGATGCGACCTTGGCTATCCTCAAAGAATGGCCTGAAGCCAAGATTTTGATTGTGAGCTCTTATTTGGACAATGAAAAAATCATGCCGGTCTTGAATGCTGGTGCCAAAGGCTATATGCTCAAGACTTCTAGTGCCGACGAACTGCTCCATGCTGTCCGTAAGGTGGCTGCTGGGGAGTTGGCCATTGAGCAAGAGGTCAGCAAAAAAGTCGAATACCACCGCAATCACATAGAACTACATGAGGACCTGACTGCGCGTGAGCGAGATGTTCTCCAACTGATTGCCAAGGGTTACGAAAATCAGCGTATCGCAGACGAACTTTTTATCTCTCTCAAGACGGTCAAAACCCACGTGTCTAACATTCTTGCCAAACTTGAGGTCAGCGATCGTACCCAGGCTGCAGTCTATGCCTTCCAGCACCACTTGGTGGGGCATGAGGAGTTTTAGATGAGTCTAACAGATTTACTTGTTGAGCTAGAAGCAGCAAAAGATTCAAAAAAGGCAGGGCCCATGGAAGCCTATATGCGCCATCAGTTTTTCTTCCTAGGTATAGCGGCTCCTGAAAGAAATGCACTCTATAAAAAATACTTTCCAAAAGCGAAAAAAACAAAGATTATCGACTGGAATTTTGTAGATACTTGCTGGAGAAAGGAGCCTAGAGAATACCAATATGTGGCTGCCAATTATTTGAAAGCAATGCAGTCTTATCTAACGGAGAACGATTTGCCTAAGCTTGAGCAGTTGGTTGTTATCAAGTCTTGGTGGGATACGGTGGATATCCTAGATCGAGTAGTAGGGAGTTTGGTGTATGAGAAGCAGGAACTGGAAAAAATAATCCTTCAATGGAGCCTGTCAGACAATATCTGGTTGAGACGCGTCGCTATTGACCACCAGTTGTTAAGAAAAGAGAAGACCAATGTTCAATTACTGGAAAAGATTCTGCTTCATAATTTGAATCAAACAGAATTCTTTATAAATAAAGCCATTGGCTGGGCTCTGAGAGACTACTCCAAAACGAATCCAGCTTGGGTAGCATGCTTCATTGAGAAAAACAAGGAAAGAATGGCTGAACTTAGTATCAAAGAAGCGAGCAAGTACCTCTAGCATGATTGAAAAGCGCGTTCATTACTTGAAAAAAGTCGCTCATTTATGTTATAATAGACTGTATTTAAAAAATTTTAAGGAGAAATGACAGAATGTCTGTATCATTTGAAAACAAAGAAACAAACCGTGGTGTCTTGACTTTCACTATCTCTCAAGACCAAATCAAACCAGAATTGGATCGTGTCTTCAACTCAGTGAAGAAATCTCTTAATGTTCCAGGTTTCCGTAAAGGTCACCTTCCACGTCCTATCTTCGACAAAAAATTTGGTGAAGAGTCACTTTACCAAGACGTTATGAACGCTCTTTTGCCAAACGCTTATGAAGCAGCTGTAAAAGAAGCTGGTCTTGAAGTGGTTGCTCAACCAAAAATTGATGTAACTTCAATGGAAAAAGGTCAAGACTGGGTTATCACTGCTGAAGTCGTTACAAAACCTGAAGTAAAATTGGGTGACTACAAAAACCTTGAAGTATCAGTTGATGTAGAAAAAGAAGTAACTGACGCTGACGTTGAAGAGCGTATCGAACGCGAACGCAACAACTTGGCTGAATTGGTTATCAAAGAAGCTGCTGCTGAAAACGGCGACACTGTTGTTATCGACTTTGTTGGTTCTATCGACGGTGTTGAATTTGATGGTGGAAAAGGTGAAAACTTCTCACTTGGACTTGGTTCAGGTCAATTCATCCCTGGTTTCGAAGACCAATTGGTAGGTCACTCAGCTGGCGAAACTGTTGATGTTATCGTAACATTCCCAGAAGACTACCAAGCAGAAGACCTTGCAGGTAAAGAAGCTAAATTCGTGACAACTATCCACGAAGTAAAAGCTAAAGAAGTTCCAGCTCTTGACGATGAGCTTGCAAAAGACATCGACGAAGAAGTTGAAACACTTGCTGAATTGAAAGAAAAATACCGTAACGAATTGGCTGCTGCTAAAGAAGAAGCTTACAAAGATGCAGTTGAAGGTGCAGCAATTGATAAAGCTGTAGAAAACGCTGAAATCGTAGAACTTCCAGAAGAAATGATTCACGAAGAAGTTCACCGCTCAGTAAACGAATTCCTTGGAAACTTGCAACGTCAAGGTATCAACCCTGACATGTACTTCCAAATCACTGGAACTACTCAAGAAGACCTTCACAAACAATACGAGGGAGAAGCTGAGTCACGTACTAAGACTAACCTTGTTATCGAAGCAGTTGCCAAAGCTGAAGGATTTGATGCTTCAGAAGAAGAAATCCAAAAAGAAGTTGAGCAATTGGCAACAGACTACAACATGGAAGTTGCACAAGTACAAAGCCTGCTTTCAGCTGATATGTTGAAACATGATATCACAATCAAAAAAGCTGTTGAATTGATTACAAGCACAGCAACAGTTAAATAATCTTAATAAACAAAAATCCCACCTGATTAGGTGGGTTTTCTTATGCACTATTTTCCAAAAATCTCTTTGAGGTCTGCGTCTGTAATCCCAATCATGGCGGGGATGCTGTCCCAGTTTTCTTCTGTCAGGATGTAAGGTTGTTCAGAGTTACTTGATGTGACTGTTTCAGAGATAGCTTGTTGCTTTTCTTCAACATTCTCCAATAAATCACTGAAGCGTTCAATCAGATAGGTTTTTCGGGCAGTTCCGATGTGCTGGGTAGCATAGTCAAAGGCTTGTAATTCGCCTAGTAAGATCAGCTTGCTTTTGGCGCGTGTAATGGCTGTATAGATGAGATTGCGCTCCAACATACGTCGGCTAGCACTGGTAATCGGTAGGATGACAACAGGGAACTCACTTCCCTGGGACTTATGGATACTCATGGCATAGGCCAAGCGAATCTTGTACCATTCGTTACGTGGGTAAGAGACCTCATTGCCATCAAAATCAATGACAATCTCATCTTGTTTCGACTCGGTGTATTTACTAGGAATCAGGTCTGTAATAGCTCCTAAATCTCCATTAAAGACATTGATTTCAGCATCGTTGACCAAATGAATGACCTTATCTCCCTTACGATAGTGGCACTGGGGAGCTTCAAAACTGAGTTGATCTTTTTGTGGTGGATTGAGCAGGTCTTGCATGAGCTGGTTGATGGCATCAATCCCTGCCGTCCCTCGGTACATGGGAGCCAGAACTTGGATATCACGGGCAGGAATACCACTTCTGAGGGCAGCGCCTAAGATCTTTTCAATGGTAGCAGGAATATGGCCACTAGCAATTTCAAAGTAGGAACGGTCTGCTTTTTTCTGGGTGAAATCAGCTGGCAAGATACCCTGTCGAATCTGACTAGCTAGGGTGACGATGGTTGATTCTTCGCTTTGCCGGTAAATTTTTTCCAAGCGAGTCTGAGGAATCAAAGGAATATGAAGCAGATCCGCTAGAACCTGTCCAGGGCTGACAGACGGTAGCTGGTCGCTGTCTCCCACGATGAGAATTTTACTGTTAGAAGAGATGTTGGAGAAGAGTTGATTGGCCAGCCAAGTATCCACCATGGAGAATTCATCTACGATGATAAAGTCGGCATCCAGATAATCTTCCAAATGACTGGTATCATCGTCACCTGTCATTCCCAAGTGGCGGTGTATGGTCGCGCTAGGCAAACCTGTCAATTCATTCATGCGCCGAGCAGCTCGACCAGTTGGAGCGGCAAGAAGAATCGGCAAGTTGCTTTTTTTCCTGAGGTCAAGACCTTCTAAAAGTGCGTAAACAGCGATGATCCCATTGATAACAGTTGTCTTACCAGTACCAGGCCCACCTGTCAGGATAAAGACCTTGTTCTGTATAGCGTCACAAATCGCCTGTTTTTGAATGCTATCGTACTCAATCCCCAGCTCTTCTTCGACAGTAGCGATATGTTTTTGAATGGTTTCTAAATCTTGGCTCTTCTGTTTTCCTTTTTCAAGG